>JAHIUL010000103.1 GCA_018817195.1 Candidatus Margulisiibacteriota bacterium | reverse complement strand
CTATGCCAGGGAAGTGGAGTTGTGGGGCAGGCGGCTGTCCCTTGGGACAAACCTTAAGTTTTTTTCCAGCGAATTTTCTGAAACAGGCGCTGCTGCTTTAACCGGCTCTGGTTATGATTTGGATTTTGGCCTGCTGTACCAGTATAACCAGCAGCTGCGCTTTGGTTTATCAGCCATCAATTTTGTGCCGGGCACAGCCGGGGCAAAACTTAGCTGGAGCGATGGGGTAGAAGAAACAATGCCCGCCCAGCTAAAGGTTGGCGCATCTGTAAATATAATGGGTGAAAACAGTTATATTAGATCAAAACAAAAAATTACAGCTGCAGTTGATATTGATACCTACCCAACAATTCCTGACAGCCCGCTGCTCTGGCATCTGGGCGTTGAATGGCTGCCAATTGACATGTTTGCCCTGCGCGCCGGCATTGACCAGGGCAGGCGGGGCGCGGAGCAGATTAACAATTACACCTTTGGCGCGGGCTTAAAATTCGGCGGCCTGCGTTTTGATTACGCTTATCATACTTTTTATGATATCAGCCAGTTTGCTTCCAGTTATTTCAGCGTTGCCTATGTACCGGAGCAGATTATCAGGCAGGCATATAAGCCAAAGGAATATTTTTCCCTGTACCGGCCGGCAACCCAAGAGGTTGTTTACCAGGAGGACTATAAGGTTATTGGCGATGTGGTTGATGATGATGTTGTCAGGGTGACAATTAATGGTGTTGATGTTTCAATTGAGGCAAGCGGCAGGTTTAGCCTGCCTTTGCAAATGAATTACAGGGCAAATAAAGTGGTTGTTGCTGCATTTGCAAAAAATGATCGGCTGTTAAAACAATTTTCCGGCAAAGTCATCCGCCTTAAATATTTTTCAGACGTGCTGGATGATTACTGGGCCAGGGAGCCAATTGAATACCTGGCTACTTTAAATATTGTTTCTGGTTATCCTGACTATACTTTTCATCCGGAAGCAGGCGTGACCAGGGCAGAGATTACTTCGCTTCTGGAAAAAATAATCGGCACGCCTAAAATGCAGGTGGATGACGCTCCGTTTGTTGATGTGCCGCCTAATTTTTGGGCAGCCAGCTATATTAAATCAGCGGCAGACCGCGGCTTTGTAAAAGGCTATCTTGACGGCACATTTAAGCCGAATAAGACAGTCAGCCGGGCGGAGGCAGTGACTTTAGTTGTAAAATATTTAGGTCTTGACGCCAGCCGCGTGCTGGAGCCGCCGTTTCCTGATGTGCCGGGCAGGTTTTGGGCGGCCAAAGATATTACCACTGCCAAAGAAGCAGGCTTGCTGGGATTTTTGGAAGGACATGATTTTGAGCCGGATAGGGCGATGACGCGGGCGGAGCTGGCAGAAATTTTAGCGCAGAGCAAATTTGCCAAACCGCAGATTGATGAAATAAAAAACTAGGCGCTTGACACTTTTATGGTAAAGTTCTACCATAATCATGGTAATACAAAGTGATCTCATTTAAATCAAAGATAACCCAAAAAATACTCGGATATTTTTTCCTTAACCCGGACGAGCAGCATTACATTAATGAACTAGCGAAAATCCTTCAATTAGACCCTAAGAACCTTCACCGCAAGCTGGAAGATCTGGAAAATGAGGGGATATTAAAAAGCGAGTTCAGGGGCAAAGAACGGTTTTTCTTCCTGGCGCAGGATTCACCTCTTTTAGAGCATTATCGCCAAATATTTATGAAAACATTCGGCCTGGAAAACAGGTTAAAGGAAATAATTACAAAAGTTGCCGGGATCAAGAAGGCTTACATTTTTGGTTCTTATGCCAAGGATAAAATGGATTCTTCCAGTGATATAGATCTCCTTGTTGTGGGAGATCATTCTGTGCTTGCTGTCCAAAAAGAAATAAGTAAATTGCAGAAAGAGCTTCGCAGAGAAATCAATGTTGTTAACCTGGGCCTGGCTGAGTTTGCGGCAAAGAAAAAGAGCGACCAGTTCATTAAGAATATTTTTAAAGGTAAAGTTATTGAACTTTTATGATAAATTTTGAACAGCAGGATTTTCAAAAAACCGTATTTTCCAGTGAACAACTAGCGCAATATCTGGCTTCAGCCAGACATGATTTAGATATTGCCAGGGACTCAGATGTGCCGGATGTTGTTTTTAAGTTTTCTTATGATGTTTTGTTGAAAATTGGAATATATTTAATCGCCAAGGCCGGTTACAAAGTAAGAGCAACAGCCGGCCATCATTTTAAAATTCTGGAGAAATTATCTCAGATTCTAGAAGATGAAAACATTTCGGTCTTAGGCAATAAAATGAGGCAGGAGCGAAATATCGGCCTTTACTCTGGCGGCTTTTCAGTGAGTCAAAAAGATAGCCGGGAATATCTTGATTTTGTTGGATCAGTTTTTGCGAGAGCCGCAGATTGATGAAATAAAAAACTAGTTGACAAGCTGGGGGTCATGGTCTAAAATCAGCTTAAGGTCAGCGGAATAAAAAAAATAATGAAAAAATATTTTTGTCTTCCGACGATAATTTTACTAGCGGTTTTATTATTAACCACTGCTGTTTCTGCGATATCGCACACCTGGAAAGAACAATTAAGCACCTCTGAAGCTTCGTTAGTTAGTATTTACGCCATGGATTACAAGCATGCTTTTGCTGTAGGCGATTCCGGCATTGTGGCTGGGACATCTAACTGGGGGCAGGATTGGGCATATGGCACGTACACTGCGACCCCGCCCTGGGAAGATTTAAATCACACCCACTTTTATTCTTCATCCGAAGGCTACATTGTTGGTGATAATAAGTTTTTTGCCAAGGTAACTTACGAGGCTTCAACCGGCAATTTTTATTTTACTTCAATAAGCGGGCCTACTCCTGATATAAACCTTAACGGTTGTTTTGCTTTGGGCAATGATGATGCTTGGGTGGCAGGGGACTTTGATGGCACTGTTAACCGCGTTTATTACTTTGATGGCGCTTGGAATTCAAGAAATACTGGTATATCTGCAAATGACACTAGTTTTAAGAAAATTGGTTTTGTTGATCCTAATGAGGGATATGTTGTTGGTAAAGATAATGTTACAGGCATGAAGGTTGTTTATAGTACTGCAAATGCTGGGTTACTTTGGTCTCCAGAAGTAACCGGCGCGGGCAGCGGCAGTTTTAATGCCCTGCATGTGCGCGGGTCAAATGATGTGTGGGTTGCCGGCACCAGTGGTGAAGTCTACTATTATGATGGAAGCTGGGCCAGCAAGAGTATAACCGGCGGGGTAGATATCAAAGATATTTATTTTATTTCTGCTACAGAAGGTTGGGCAGTTGGCGAGGGAGGCACACTTTATCATACTGAGAATGCTGATGTTGCTAGTCCCACCTGGTCATCGCAAATACTTGATGCCAGCTATACATTAGAAGCTATTAGCTTTGGTTCAAGCAGCAGTGGTTGGATTGTGG
>JAHIUL010000102.1 GCA_018817195.1 Candidatus Margulisiibacteriota bacterium | reverse complement strand
TTTTTGCACCGATGATATGTATCCCGCTGATTTGGCCAACGGCCATATGGATAATATTTTGAAAAAAGCAGTCGGCTTAAAATTGGACCCTCTTATTGCCATTCAAATGGTTACGATTAATCCGGCCAGGTATTTTCATTTAAACGGCTACGGCGCTGTTGCGCCTGGTTATCTGGCTGATATTAATATTGTGTCTGATCTTGAAGAATTTAAGGTAGAGATGGTGTTTAAGCGGGGGAAATTAATTACAGCCAAGCAAAAACCGCTGCCCCAGGCGAAAGTAAAGAAAAAATCAGGCATCAAAGATACAGTGAAGATGAAATCTTTTGAAACATCCGCCTTAAAAATTCCGGCGAATGCGGAATATGCCAAAGCGATTGAGCTGGTTTCCGGCCAAATTTTGACCAAGTCAATTGTGGTGGCCGTTAAAATTAAGCGTAAGCAGGTTGTTTCTGATATTGATAATGATGTTTTGAAATTAGCGGTGGTAGAAAGGCATAAGGCCAGCGGCCGCATTGGTTTAGGTTTAGTTAAAGGTTTTGGCTTAAAGCGGGGGGCTTTGGCCAGTTCTGTGGCCCATGATTCCCACAATATTATTTGTGTTGGGATTGAAGATGAAGATATGCTTTCAGCCATAAGACGAGTGGCAGAGCTTGGCGGTGGTATGGTCGTGGTGCGGGGCGGGTTGGTCTTGGCTGAACTGCCGCTGCCGATTGCTGGGCTAATATCTGATGAACCGCTTGATAAGGTAGTAAAAAAGCAGGCCAAGCTGGATAAGGCTGCCAAAGACATTGGTTCGCGGCTTGAACATCCGTTCGGCAGTTTGTCTTTCTTGTCGCTGCCTGTTATTCCGGAATTAAGGCTGACTGACACCGGCTTGGTTGATGTGCTTCAATTTAAAAATGTTGACCTGTTTGAGTAAGGTGTGATTTGCAGTGCCGCATAAAATTAAACCCGCCCATGTTTTAATAAGTAAGAGCCGCTTAAAAAGGAAAATACAAAAATTAGGCAGGCAGATTTCCAGGGATTATAAAGGCAAGAAATTAGTTTTAATTGGCATCTTAAAAGGCGCTTTTGTTTTTATGGCCGATCTGCTGCGCGAAATTTCTATTCCCGTAGAAATTGATTTTCTCCAGGTTGTGAGCTACGGCGCTTCTAAAAAATCTTCCGGGGTAATTAAAGTAAAAAAAGATATTGATCTGCCTATAACAGGCAAGCACGTGCTTTTAGTTGAAGATATTGTTGATTACGGCTACACGCTTGATTACCTGCTGGATTTTATGGAAAAGAAAAAAGCCAAGAGTGTTAAGGTTTGCGCTTTACTTGATAAACCGTCACGGCGAAAAGTTAATGTGCCGATTGCTTATAAAGGTTTTGAGGTGCCGGATAAGTTTATTGTTGGGTTTGGTCTTGATTTTGCTGAAAAGCTGCGCAATATGCCCGAGGTTTCAAACTTAGAATAATTCGTTGGTCAGTTCGGCGATTCCTTCTGGGCTTGTTTTCCAAATTGAACCAGCTCCGGCTTCCATTGTTACGTCTCCTGGCAAAAGTTCTGTGCGGATACTGCCATCGGGCAGCATGCGCGCCCAGTTAAGCGTGCGCAGGATTTCTGACAGCGGCATGTCTGTGTCAATATATTCCATGGCGGTTTTGATAGCCACTGGCGCTTTGATAACATTGCTTGGCTTGGCCATGGCCTGCATCAGGGCCTTGAGAAAGACCTGCTGGCGTTCAATGCGGCCTATATCGCCTCTAAAGGTTGTGCGGAAGCGGATAAAATCATGAGCATGTTTGCCGTCCAGTTTTTGCCAGCCTTTTTTTAAATTAATGTCTAGTCCCTGGACCCGGTCTTTGTAGCGCATATCACGGTCAACATAGAGGTAAACGCCGCCTAAGAGGTCAACTAGTTTGCTGACCACGTTTGGCTTGATTTCTAAATAATAATCAATCTCCTGGTTTGTTAATTTAGAGACAGAGTCTTTGACCAATTCAACTCCGCCAATGGCGTTAGCCACATTAATTTTTCTCATGCCGTAACCCGGCAGCATTAGATAGGTGTCGCGCGGAACGGATAAAACAGTTACTCTCTGCCTGATCGGGTCAATACGGGTTAAGAGGATTGTATCTGCCCGGCCCTTGAGCTGGGGCATGGGCTTGTGTGTTTCAGCATTATACGTTATATCCTGTCCCAGGATCAGTATGGTGTAAGGCTTTTGCAGCAGGCCTAAGCGTATTGGCCGGGGGATTGAAACAGGCGCGAATAAGTTGTAATAAAAATAAACTACCGCGCCGATAATAACAAGGACTGCGGCAATCCTGACCAAGTCAAGGCTTTTTCTTTTACGCTTCTTCATTTACATAACCAATAGGAATAATATAGAGAGGATCCTGGTTATCTGGGATATCCAGGTTTTGCTTGATTACATCGTCCCAAAAAGCGCCGATTGGCACGGAGCCCAAACCAAGTGAAACAGCTTGCAAGTGAATATTCTCAGCAACATGGCCGATTTCCATGCAAACATAACGAAAGGCGCGGGCCCCGTACTTTGCCTGGGTAATGGCAAAGTTAGCTGAGATAATGATGTCAACCGGCGCTTCTTTGATAAATGTTTGGCCCAAGGAAGCGCGCACCAGGGAAGGGCGTTTGTCTTCTTTTGAAAGCTGGACCAGTTTGTGCCCATCAGCTATATAGCGAAAAACCCCGTCTTTTTTGGCTATGTAAATATTTAAGGGGTAAAGCGCACCGGCAGACGGGGCTGCGCGAAAACCAAAATCCTTGTCAGTAATTCCCTGGGCAGCCCAGAGTATTTGCGACAGCTGGTCCATGGTTAAATCTTTGGCCAAAAATTCCCGGTGGGATCTTCTATTAGCAATTGATTGCTCAATGGATGTTTTGCTGCGTGTCTTGGGAGTAGGAAGGTTTATTATTTTTTCTTCGGCCATGGCTATGCTACCTATGAATAGAGAGATTATTGAAAGGACAAGTATCTTGCGAAACATGCTGAGATTATATCACCTGATAATATTTTGAACAAGACTTTCAAAAGGGCCCCGGGCAGGGGAGATCCCGCCCGAGGCTTTTTAGATTAGATCTCGAGCAGTTCTGGTTCTTCTTTTTTCGCGGTTTTAGAAGCTTCTTTATAGAACTTGGAGTCGAGCATTTGCAGGTTGTCCAAAATAACTTCAGTTGATGTTTTCTTTTGGCCTTTTTTGTCTTCGTAGCTGGAAATCTTTAATTTTCCTTCAACAGCGACTAATTGGCCTTTTTTCAAATACTCTCCACTGATCTTGGCTAAACCATTCCAGGCCACGCAATTGATAAAGTCCACGCCCTTAGTGTTTTTAGATTTCCAATTAATGGCCATGCTAAAATGGGCAACTGGTGTTTCTTTGTCTGTGTAGCGGACAACTGGATCAGCTGTTAACCTGCCTGCGAGAATAACTCTATTTAATCCTGACATACTTTCCACCTCCTTTCCCCGGTGAGGGACGAACTGCGATATAGGTAGCAATGTTATTACCAGGGATTAACTAACAACTAACAACTTACAACACGCTTTGCTACAACAACTATTAAATAATTGTTTTTTATTGCTTTAATAATAAAAAGTTGTTAGTCGTAGGCCCGTAGGGCCGTGTTGTAGTCCGCCGCAGGCGGACGCGTTGTTCGTCACACAGGTGTCGAGATTTCGACAGTCTATGCTATACTATTGACATGCGCCGATTAGGTCTTATCCTGCTGTTTGTGCTTTTTGTGGTTGCCTTAGCCAATGCCATCCAGTTCACTTCACCATTCTCAAAAGTTTCTGATGCCCTCAAGATGGTCCGCGAAAAAAATCTTTCCAAATTCGAGGCCAAATATTGGAGAGAGATGGAGGATAAATATGTTCAATGTGAGCTTTGTCCTAATCTTTGTGTAATACCAAACTTAGGCAGGGGAAGATGCGGGGTAAGGATTAATATTGAAGGAAAACTTTATTCGCTGGTTTACGGCAAACCAGTTGCGGTACACATTGATCCGATTGAGAAAAAACCATTATCTCATTTTTTGCCGGGCACCGCGGTGTTCTCAATTGCTACTGCTGGATGTAATTTAGGCTGCATCTTTTGCCAGAACTGGCAGATCTCCCAGGTAAAGCCGGAAGATGCTGACCATTACAATCTTTCACCGGAAGAAATTGTAACTGTGATAAAAAAGAATAAGCTGCCTTCAATTGCTTATACGTATACAGAGCCAACAGTTTTTTATGAATACATGTTGGCTACCGCCAAGTTGGCCAAAAAGGCCGGCATAAAAAATGTGATGCATTCCTGCGGCTACATTAATCCAAAGCCGCTCAAGGAATTACTTCAATATATGGATGCAGCAAATATTGACCTAAAAGGTTTTTCAGAAGAATATTATCAAGAGATGTCCTTTGGTCGGCTTGAGCCGGTTTTAACTTCTTTAAAAACAATTAAGCAAGAGGGTGTTTGGCTGGAGATCACAAATTTAATTATCCCAGGTAAAAATGATGATCCAAAGATGATACGTGATATGTGTAAATGGATTAAAAATGAATTAGGTACAGATGTTCCTTTGTACTTCGGTGCTTTTCATCCTAACTATAAACTAAAAAATGTTCCGCCAACACCGGTTAAGACGCTTGAAATGGCGCATAAGATTGCCAAAGAAGAAGGACTGAAATATGTTTACATCGGCAATGTTTACGGCCATTTTGGCGAAGATACTTATTGTCCAAAATGCGGCAAGACTGTAATTAAACGGGAAGGCTATAAGATTGTGGAAAATGATTTGGTTGATGGTAAATGTAAGTTTTGCGGAGAGGAGATTGCTGGGGTGTGGAAATGATTCATTCCCGTATTCGTTTATTGGTTTGGTATTCGTTGATAGTTATATTATTATCTGGATCAGCTTTTGCCGCTGAAATTCGCCAACCTGCTGCGGCCGGAACATATTATTCAAGCATTGAAGCTGAACTTGGCAATCAAATTATTGAATTTTTAAGCAACGTGCCTGAGCAAAAAAGTAAAGCAAAGCTGATAGCGCTGATTGTTCCCCACGCGGGTTATGATTATTCCGGCCAGGTGGCTGCTTATGCTTATAAGGAACTTGACGGCAAAAAGTTTAAGCGTGTAATTTTAATTAGCAACAGCCATCACCAGAGGTTTGATAGCATTTCTGTGGGCGAATACGATTATTACCAGACCCCGCTGGGCAGGGTCAAGGTTGATAAGGAGTTTATTGACCGGTTGGTGCATAGCAGTGACCGTATTAGCTTCTTAAGAAAGGCCCATGACCAGGAGCATTCCTTAGAAGTCCAGCTGCCGTTTCTCCAGACAATGCTGGCTGATGAGTTTAAAATTGTGCCGATTATCTTTGGCAATGCTTCTTTTGCCAACTGCCAGATTTTGGCGTTTTCACTGGCAAAACTGGTTGATGATGAAACCCTGATTATTTGCAGTACCGATTGGTCTCATTATCATAAATATGATCAGGCTGTAATCATGGACAAATTGGGTATTGAGGCTGTGTTAGATAATGATATTGAGAAGTTTGCTGATCTTTTAACTGTCGGCAGCAGTGAAGCCTGCGGCATGTCTGCGATTATTACAACAATGTTATTGGCTCCGTCTTTGGGCGCCAATAGGATTAAGCTATTAAATTATGCTAACCTAGGTGATGTTACGGGGGATAAGTCTCGGGTAGTGGGTTATGCTTCAATTGCCTATGTTTATGAATCGTCACCCTTATCAGCTACAGATAAGGAACAACTGCTTAAGATAGCCAGGCAGACCTTGGAAAAGCATTTGGCAGGCGAAAATGTGCCTGTTGTTGAAGTTGACCCGGGAGTTTTAACTGAAAGGCGGGGAGCGTTTGTTACTTTGAATAAACATGGCCAGCTCCGGGGCTGCATTGGCTATATCCAGCCGGTTAAACCTTTAGCAGAGGCAGTACAGGCAATGGCCATTGCTGCAGCTACTAAGGATATGCGCTTTAAACCAGTTGAAGCTGATGAGTTAAAGGACATTGAAATAGAAATTTCTGTGCTGTCCAGGCTGGAAAAAGTTAAGAAAACAGATGAGATTAAGATTGGCCGTGATGGTTTATATATTATCAAAGGCAGGCAAGGGGGGCTTTTATTGCCTCAAGTTGCAACGGATAATAAGTGGGACAAAAAAGAATTCTTAGAAAATGTTTGTTATAAAGCGGGTTTGCCAAAGAATGCTTGGAAAGAAGATTCAATCCTTTATCGGTTCTCTGCGGATATTTTTTATGAAGACTAAATTGGCAAGCTTTGTCTAAAGTCAATAA
>JAHIUL010000101.1 GCA_018817195.1 Candidatus Margulisiibacteriota bacterium | reverse complement strand
GGAGAGGGGATAGACATTGGCTTTAACCTGATCATTCTAGAAGAGATTAATAGGCCGTCTTTGCTTGAGTTTGATATCCGAGGGAAAATTGACAAAAAAGAGGCCTGGACCAGATTGCGCATTGAGATTTTTGATCGGGATAAACTGGAACAACCCGCAACCTCTTTTGAGGATGAATATTTAACCGTTGAACTAGAGGCTGAAAATTTTAAACATTTATCCTTGCCAATTTTAGGCATTGTTAAAAATCCCCACCGAGTCCAGTTTATGGTTGTTGGACCAGCTAAATCAAAGATTGAAATCAGTAATGTTGTCCTCAGGTAAAATTGGCGGCTGCGCGACCGGGGCTTTTGTTAATGGTTTAAGAAACTTATCCGCTTTCCAAAAAATGACTGGCAAAAAACTGGCTGTTATCCTCTTTTATGTCCACTGGCTGGACGCTTTCCCCTTGGCTGATGTTGAAGTTATGCATAATAATGGCAGTGTTCCCTTGCTTACCTGGGAACCATGGGTTAGTCATTCCAAGGGAACTCTTGAAGCAATTGCATCCCGTGAGCCCGATGATTACGTCAGGCAGTTTATCCAGGCAGCTAAAGATTGGGGAAAACCACTGCTGCTGCGCTTTGCCCATGAAATGAATGGTGACTGGTATCCCTGGGATGGTTTTCATAATGGCCAGGATACAGCGGCAAAAAAGTATAAAAATGCTTGGGCTTATATATATAATGTTAGGCAAGAGCTAAAAGCAGATAACATAGAACTTGTTTGGTCGCCTAACAATAATGACCAACCAGCTGCGGATTGGAACAGGATGGAGAATTATTTCCCTGGTGACCAGTATGTTGATTGGGTTGCCGTTGATGGTTACAACTGGGGTTTTAGTAAATGGGAACCTTTTGCTGCAGTTTTTGGTCAAATATACCAGCGAGTGACACAGTTAAGCTCGCAGCCAATAATGATTGGTGAGTTTGGTTCAGCTGAGCAGGGTGGGGACAAGGCAGCTTGGATAAAGGAGGCCTTTCACATGATTAAAACCCAATATCCGAAGATAAAAGCCTTTTGCTGGTTTGACATTAACAAGGAGCGTGACTGGCGCGTAAATTCGACTGAAATTTCCCTAAAAGCTTATCGACAAGGAATTAGCAATAGTTATTTCACTGAAATTTTGATATAATTAATTTTTATCATGAAAAATCTTTGGTCGCAAATGAAAAAATACAGCGTGGCCTATTATTTTATCCTGCCAACGGCCCTGGCTATGCTTTTTCTCCATATTTCACCGATTGTCCAGGGCATTTACATGTCCTTTCTCAAGCTCAACCAGTTCACCCTGCAGCAATATCTTTTAGCTCCATTTGTTGGGTTTGAGAACTATTATAAAGTATTGATTGATCCTGCCAGCCCGATTCGGATAGGTCTTTTTGAAGCGATCCGCAATACTGTTATTTACACAGTTGTGGTTACGATTGGTACTTTGGGCATCGGAATGGTGGTAGCTCTGATGCTAAACCGCAAGTTTTTTGGCCGCTCCCTAGTCAGAACGCTTTTCTTGTTTCCCTGGATTGTGCCGACTTATGTAACTGGCTTGCTCTGGGGAATAATCTGGCTAAAGGAAGGCGGGCTGGTCAACGTAATGTTGGTTGACTGGCTTAGAATTTTGCCATTTAAACCTTCATGGCTGTCAGGGACCAATACAATCTGGGCAATTATGATCCCAACTATTTGGCGTTTTTGGCCGTTGTCCATGTTAATGCTTTTAGCCGGGCTGCAGACCATTCCAGATGAGCTTTATGAGGCAGCTGATATTGACGGCGCCAGCCCCTGGCGCAAATTTTGGATGATTACCTGGCCGATGCTGAGGCCGGTCTGGTTTATCCTGATCCTTTTTGGCCTGATTTACAATACGTATTCATTTAATATTGTTATCATGATGTTTGGTTTTGGCGCAGGCTTCCCAGGCGAGTGGGGCGACCTGATGATGACCAATATTTTCCGCAACACCTTCCAACTGTGGAACTTTGGCACTGGCGCGGCGACTTCAGTGCTGTTGTTGATAGTTATGATTATTATTGTAAACATTTGGTTCACTTATTTTAAGAAAACGGAAGAGATGAGATAAATGGCATTACCTTATTATTTAAAAAAACGAATACAAGATGTAGTCATCAATATTATTATGCTGGCCTTTTTGGCCTTGACGCTTTTGCCTATCGGCTGGATGGTCTATTCGTCATTAAAAGATTCCACTGACATAGCTATTGGCAAGGTGGGCTTGCGCCGGGCAGGCACGGATATTCTCAAGATCATTCCTGAAAAGCATAAACTTCTTGTTCTCACCGCTGACGGCGGGATAAATTATTATGATCCTGAGGGTTTGAAGAAGCTCAGTCACTTTTCTTATAAAACAGATGCCTCTTCTTTTGTGGTGGACGATAATTATATCTGGCTGGCTTCCACCAATAAAGGGTTAATCAGGATTTCTAAAGATAATTTTATGCAAAGCAAAAAAATTGACTTTGATACTACAGGGATTGACCTGGCAAAGGTGGGCAGTACGTATATTACGAAGGTTGGCCAGGATGTTTTTATTTCCCTGGACTACAAAAACTTTAGCGGAGTGTGGCAGTTTGACACACAGGCATTAAAGTTTATTAAACAATTAAGACAGGCCAAAAACGAGTATTTTCCAGAGGCCGGCCAGTTTAACAGAAAAGAATTCCCGGGCATTGACGGTGAAGTTGTTTCAGAGGCCGGCTACAATGGCGCAATTTACATGGGCACTAGCGGCGGCAGGCTGTATCAGAT
>JAHIUL010000100.1 GCA_018817195.1 Candidatus Margulisiibacteriota bacterium | reverse complement strand
TCCAATCTCGATCTTTATGCGTTCATCAAGGGTCAAATGACTGAATCGATGTCCCGTACACTTATTTTTACTTTGCTTATTTGTTTTTCTCATACACCTGATATTTTATATCAGGTGTTGCATTTCTTTGTTGAACTTGGGCTAGCCGCAGTTGTTAAACCTGGTTTTCTATGATATAATATTTTTCTGTCAAAAAAGGAGGGTTTGCTTTGAATTTATACGAGTTAATGCTGATTTTTGACCCTAAACTAGGGGAAGAAACCGTAGAAAAAATTCTTACTAAAACAGAAGAAAGGATCAAATCTTTTGGCGGGGAAATTGAAAAAATTGATAAATGGGGCATTAGAAGGCTTGCGTCAGTTTTTAACAAGAAAAGGAAACTTAATCAGGGAGTCTATGTTGTCATTTATTTCAAAAGCGAGACCTCTGTGCCTGAGAAAGTTAGCAGCTATCTTAAGGTTACAGAAAACATTCTTCGTTATTCAATCATAAAATCAATGCCGGAAACGCTGCAGGAGATAAAGGGCGAACCGGTCCCTGAACAAAATGAGATAAAGCAGCCGGAAGAGGCTAAGCCGTCGCAGCCCCAGGCAGCGGAGCAGCAAATTGGCGAATCTAAATAGAATAATTTTAGTTGGTCGTTTAACCGCGGATCCGGAAAGCCGATCAACCATGGACGGGTTGCCTATGGCCAAGTTTCGCTTGGCAGTTAATCGTCCCCAGGGTGGCAGTGATTTTATTGATGTTATTGCCTGGCGTAGATTAGCTGAAATTAGCGCTGACAAATTCAAAAAAGGCAAACTCGTTTTGGTTGAGGGCCGTATTCAGATTCGAACCTTTGAAGATCAAACAGGTCAGCGGCGCTGGGCAACTGAGGTGGTGGCCAGAAATCTGCAGTTATTGGAGCAGTCCCAAGGCGGCACGCAGGAGTCCCAATCTATTGGCGTGCCGGTTGACCAGGAAGAAGAAGTGCTTGATGATTCTGGCCTGGCAGGAGATCTCCCTTTTTAATTATGTATAATAAAGCATTTTTAATTGGAAATTTGACTCGCGACCCTGAATTAAGATATACGACTTCTGGTATTCCGGTTTGTCGTTTTACGGTTGCGGTTAACCGTATCCGCCGCAAGGGCGCAGCGGATGGCAGCCAGGATGTTGACTTTATTAATGTGGTTGCCTGGCGCAGGCTGGCTGAAATTTGCGGCGAGTATTTAAAAAAAGGCCGGCCGGTGCAGATTGAAGGCAGGCTGCAGATCAATAATTTTAAAGGCCGTGACGGCCAGATGCGCAGCATGACAGAGGTGGTAGCTGATAATATGCAAATGTTAGGCAGGAAGGCGGACGCGGGATCGTCCTCTTCTATGCCAACAAAAGAGGTTGAAGCAGAAACAGCTACGCCAGACGAAGAAATACCATTTTAAGAAACATACGGAGGTAAATTGATGGGAAGAGAAAGAAGGAAGCCAACAAAAAAGATGCAGTTTAGGAAAAGAAAACCCAAGCCATGTTTTTTTTGTGTAGAAAAGAAGACTTTGGATTATAAAGACTTAGGTGCAATGAGACGCTATGTAACTGACCGCGGCAAAATTGCCCCGCGGCGCATGACTGGCTGCTGCGCACTGCACCAGCGCATGGTCGCCAAGATGGTCAAAAGGGCGCGGCAAATGGGATTAGTGCCGTACACGGTGGATTAATATGAAAGTTATTTTGTACAAAGAAGTTCCTGAGCTGGGCGAAGAATACACCCTGGCTAATGTTTCAGACGGCTATGCCAGAAATTATCTTTTTCCAAAACACTTGGCTGGCCCGGCCACGCCAAACGCCCTAGCCTCCTTAAAACAAAAAATGGAAGACAAGGCAAAGGAAGTAGCAGCCAAGAAAGCCAGTTTTGAAGAATTAGCCAAAAAGCTCAGCAGCCTGGAATTTGCTGTTGCTGTTGATGTGGGCGAAGGCGGCAAACTGTTTGGCTCAGTTACTGCCCAGGATATTGCTGATGTGGTAAAACAGCAGGCAGAAGTTGACTTGGACAAAAAGAGAATTAACTTAGACAGCCCCCTGAAAATTATCGGCAGCTATTCTGTGCCGGTCAAGCTTTATCAGGGGATCACAGCAAACCTAAAGGTTAAAGTCGAAGCCAAAAAATAAATTGGGTGGATGACTAGCCTGAAAGAAAAACTTAAAAACCTGCCGAATAAACCAGGTGTTTACCTCTTTAAAGACAGGTCCGGCTCTATAATTTACGTTGGCAAAGCAAAATCACTGCGCAAAAGAGTTGCTTCTTATTTTACAAAAACCCAGGATATCAAGGCCAGTATATTACTTGAACGCTTAAAAGACATAGACTACATCCTGGCAGGCTCGGAAATGGACGCCCTGCTTTTGGAAGATGAACTCATCAAGAAATATAGGCCCCGCTATAACATTGCCTTGCGCGACGATAAAACCTACCCATATTTAAAATTGACCATTAACGAAAAATGGCCCCGCCTGTTTTTAGCCAGAAAAAAAGAAAAAGATAAAGCTTTGTATTTTGGCCGGTTTCAGGGGAGCATGGTGCGCGAAGTGATTCGATTGGTCAAGAAGCTTTTTCCCATAAGATGGTGCAAGGAATCGCCTTTAAGGTCGCGCCAGCAGCCCTGCCTTTATTACCGGATTGGCAGCTGCGCAGGTCCGTGTGTTAATAAAATTGCCAGAGAAGATTATATGAAGCTAGTAGAAGGAATTGTCTCATTGCTTGAAGGTAAAATGGACATAGCGCTTGCCAAGCTTGAACAAGAAATGAAGAGAGCTTCAGCTAACCAGGAGTTTGAACGGGCAGCGATACTGCGCGACCGCATCAGGATTTTGCAAAAAATGATTGAAGGCAAAGAATTGTTATCTGCGCCTGCGCCCCGCCTGTTAACTGAGGTCAATGAGCTAAAAACCGCCCTAAAGCTAAAAAAGCCGCCCATGAGAATTGAATGTTTTGATGTCTCTAATATACAGGGATCGAATATTGTGGCATCAATGGTAAGTTTTTACGGCGGCGTCCCATTAAGAAATGATTACCGCAAGTTTAAAATCAGGTCAGTGGAGAAAAAGCCAAATGATACAGCTGCAATATTTGAGGTGGTAAAGCGGCGCTACACAAAAACATTAATGAAAAGAATGCCCCTGCCAGACTTAGTAATGGTTGATGGCGGTGTTGCCCAGGTGAATTCGGCGCTTAAGGCGCTTAACGGTTCTGCGGCTGCCGGCCTTCCGCTTATCGGCCTGGCAAAACGCGAAGAAACAATCTGTTTGCCAGGCTCAAAAACCCTGTCTTTACCAAGAAACTCTTCCGCCCTTAAATTACTCCAACGGATTCGCGATGAAGCGCATAGGTTTGCTGTTGCTTACCATCGTCAAAAACGACAAAAAGCAGCGTTTTTTTAAGATCTTGTTTTGCTTGTTTGGCTTATGAGTTTATGATATTATTTAAGCCTCATGAGGATTTTTTCCGCTGTCTGTTTGTGTTTGTTTGTTTTTTCTCTGGCCGTGCCTGTGTCCGGTGAGTCTGAGGAACAACGGTTGGAAAGGCTGCAAAAACAGCTGACGGAAAGCAAGCAGAAATTGCAGAAAACCAAGGCAGAGGAACAGGCGGTTTGGGGCAAGCTGGTTGTTATTAATAAGCAGCTTAAACGGACCAAAAATAACCTTTATGCCGCCCAAAATAAGATCCAGACTAACAGGACCCAAATTGGGGAGTTGACCGCGGAATTAAATAAGATTGAGGCGGAGTTAAGAGAAAAAGAGGATCAGGTAGCTGAAAGAATAACAGAAGTTTACAAGAGCAGCGGCATAAATTACTTAGAAATTTTAATTGCCTCACGCTCAATGTCAGACTTTTTTAACCGCCTTTATTTTTTCAGAAAGATAATTGATTTTGACGCACAGCTGATTCAAGGCGTCAGGGCAGATGTGCGCAGGGCAAAAGAAAAGCGAGCGCTTTTGTTGAACCGCAACCGGGAGATACAGAGCCTGGCGGTGGTAATCAACCAAAAAAAGAACGAGATTGCCTCCAAAGCGAATGAGGAAACAAAGGTTTATAAAACCTTAAAACAGCGCCGAGTGGAGCATGAAGCAAAAGTTGCCGAGCTGGAAAAGAGCTCAAAAGAACTTGAGGTTTTGATCCTTAAGAAAATGGCGGCTCGCAAGGGCGGCAAGGTCTTGGGCAGCGGGAAAATGGACTGGCCGCTTAAGGGCAGGATAACTTCTCGGTTTGGCTATCGCCGGCATCCGTTATGGGGCGGGCGTCACTTCCATACTGGTATTGATATAGCGGGCAAATATGGCACACCGATTCGTGCGGCTGATTCCGGGGAAATTATTTTTGCCGGCTGGTGGGATGGCTACGGTAAAGCCATTGTTGTTGATCATGGCAAAAAAACCACCACGGTTTATGGCCATATGTCGCGCATCTATAAACAAGTTGGCACGGTAGTGGCTAAAGGTCAGATTATAGGTTTAGTTGGCAGTACCGGATATTCAACCGGGCCTCATTTGCACTTTGAAGTTAGGAAAAACGGGAAGCCAGTTAATCCGACAAAATTTTTATAGGGGAGGAAAAAGGAACGTGTTCAAAAAAGTAATTTTAGGAGCGGTAATTGTTGTCCTTGGTATAACTGTTATGGGCAAGGTTGTTGCCCAGGGAGACCTGGAAAGAAAGTTGGAAACCTATCTGCAGGTTCTGGATATCGTTAAGAATGATTATGTGGAAAAGGACGTTGATGACCAAAAATTGGTTTATGGATCAATCCGTGGCATGTTATCTGCTTTGGACGACCCTTACACGCGCTTTATGGAGCCCAAGGCGTATAAAGAAATGAAAATCCGCATGAGCGGCTCTTATTCAGGGATAGGTATTTATATTGGCATTAAGAAGGACCAGCTTACAGTCATTTCGCCAATTGAAGGAACTCCAGCCTACAACGCTAAGCTTAAGGCAGGAGATAAGATCATGACTGTTGACGGCAAGAGCACCAAAGATATGGCACTAGAAGAAGCGGTAAGCTTAATTCGCGGGCCAAAGGGGTCCAAGGTCACCTTGGGTATTTTGCGCAAAAAATGGAAGGAACCAAAGGACTTTGATATTAATCGTGCCAAAATTGAAATTAAAGCGCTCAAGTCAAAAAGGCTTGATCACAATCTTGGATATATTAAGCTCTTGACCTTTGAAAACATTGCTTCTGCCAGAGAATTTGAAAAAGCCCTGCGCGAACTTAAAGATGCTGATGGTTTGATCATCGACCTCCGCGGTAATGGCGGAGGCTTGCTGCAAAGCGCCATTGATATAGGCAGCATGTTTGTGGAGCGCGGCATGATCGTGCAAACAATTGATCGCGAGGGCAGACGGGAAGAGATTGACTCAACCGGCCGTGTCTTATGGCGGAAACCAACAGTTGTATTAATTAATGAAGCCTCGGCCTCTTCCTCAGAGATTTTAGCCGGAGCGCTGAGGGACAACAAAATTGCCAAGCTGGTTGGATCCCATACCTTTGGCAAGGCATCGGTTCAAAACGTAAGGCGCCTAAGCGATGGCTCAGCTGTGCTGGTAACCATTGCCAAATACTTAACTCCTAATGGGGATGATATTAATAAGAAAGGCATTCCTCCGGATATAGAGATCCTTGTGCCAACTGACGAAGCAGAAAATGGATTAAATGGTGCGGAAGAACCTCAAGAAAATAAGAACGATGAGGAAGATGATATCCAGCTTGATAAGGCAATTGAGGTTTTGCGCGGCATGATTAAATGAGGTAAGCAGTGAGTACCAAAGAATATCTTGATAATCTTGAACATATCAAGAAGATAGACTCTTCCGGCATGTTAGAGACTGTTGGGAAAACACCCGAGCTTTTTCAGAACGCCTATGATATCTTTGCCAAGGTAAGCCTGCAGAAGCTAAAAAAATTTAAAGATATTGTGGTTCTCGGTATGGGGGGATCGGCTATTGGTGGAGACATAGCGGCTAATTTGCTTTTTGACAAGGCTGATATTCCATTGTCTGTAAATCGCGGCAACAAAATACCTGCATATGTTAATAAATCTTCCTTGGTTATAGCCATATCTTACTCTGGTAATACAGAAGAAACATTGTCCGCAGTAAATGCCGCGGGCAGGGTATCTGCCCAGGTAATTTGCGTTACTTCAGGCGGAGAGCTTGAAAAAATTGCCAGGGCAAAAAAATATCCTGTTTACGTGGTTCCTGCCGGTTATCAGCCGCGGGCTGCCCTGCCGTATCTTTTGGTCGCGCTGCTGAAGATATTGGAGAATATTGGTTTATTTAATAACCTGGAAAAAGAGCTTGGCCGGGCAATTGCTTTGCTTAAAAAGCTGAAATCCGATTACGACAGTTCAAATTCAATGCGCAGCAACCCTGTTAAGCAGCTTGCGGCAAAGATTGTAAACAAGACCCCCATTATATTTGCCAGCCGCACCACCAGCCAGGCTGCTGGCCTAAGATTAAAAACACAGCTGAATGAAAATAGTAAGGTGCCGGCCTTGTTTAACCTTTTCCCAGAGTTAGACCATAATGAAATTGTCGGGCTAGCAGGGCTAAAAAGAGCCGAGCATAATTATTGCTTGATAATCCTGCGGGACGAGAAGGACTCTGAACGTTTAAAGAAAAGAATTGAAATTACTAAATCATTAATAGTTAACCAGATTGGTGGAGCTAGCGAAATTAATGCCCAGGGAAAGACCATGCTTGAAAGGGTTTTGTCGCTAATCTTGTTCGCTGATTACCTCAGTGTTTATCTGGCAATTTTGCGCGGGGTTGACCCAACTCCTGTTGATGTTATCACCCGCCTGAAGAAGGAAATGGCGCGATGAAGGCGATTATTATCGCGGGCGGGCTTGGCACCAGGCTCAGGCCATTGACCAATAATATTCCCAAGCCAATAGTCCCTGTAGCTAATATCCCTTTTGTCGTTCACCAGATAGAACATTTGGTGCGCCACGGCATTGATGAGGTTATTTTAAACCTGCATTATCTTTCTCATGAAATTAAGAAGATTTTGGATGACGGCAAACAATGGGGCATCAAGATACGATATTCCATAGAAGAGCATCCATTAGGTACTGCTGGCGCGGTTAAAAATGCTGAACAATTCTTTGATGAAGGGCCGATGGTAATCTTTAACGGTGATGTTGTGACAGACTTAAATATTTCTAAGCTTATTAACTATCACCGCGAAAAAAAAGCGCTGGTCACTTTAGCCCTGACAGAAGTTGAGGACCCGACAGCTTTTGGCTTGGTCATAACGGATAATGATGGCAGGGTGAAGCAATTTCTTGAAAAACCCAGCTGGGAAATGGTCACAGCAAAAACAATTAATGCGGGCACTTACGTGGTTGATCCAAAGATTTTTGCTAATGTGCCAAAAAATGAAAAGTATTCTTTTGAGCGACAGCTTTATCCTGGCCTGCTTAAAAAAGGTGAGCCAATTTACGGCTACCTTTCTGATGCTTACTGGATTGATATTGGCACGCCGGCAAAATACAAGGAAGTGCACCAGGCCATTTTAAGGGGAGAGGTCGCGGTTAGGATTGACGGCACAAGGATTAACAACCGTGTTTGGCTAGGAAAAGATGTCCATCCGGATGAAAGCGTTAAATTTATCGGGCCGTCTATTGTGGGTGAACGGGTCAAACTTGGCAAGGAAACAACGATCAAAGATTATGTAGTGGTTGGTCAGCATGTTGAAGTTGGCGAACATAGTTGCCTGGAGCGGGCAATTATCTGGCGAGATACTAAAATAGGCAAAAATGTAAAACTCGTTGATTGTATTTTAGGGAAGAGTTGCGTTATTGAAGATAATGTTGTTATCGAAGGAGCTGTTTTAGCAGACGGCTCCAAAATTAAAAAAGGCACAAAGTTAACCGGATAGGGGATGAAGTATGTTTAAATATTTAGATAATGCAGCAGAAATAGAAAGGGCGGTTGAAGCTTTGGCCTTGAGGCAGGAGTTTCAATTTGATATTCCTGCGGCAGAAGTGGTCAAAAAAATTGTTGAAGATGTAAAAGAACACGGCGACAATGCCCTGGTTGACTATACAAAAAAGTTTGACAAGCCTGGGCCGGGCTTTGGCGTTAACACCTTAAAGGTGACAGAGGATGAAATTAACACGGCTTATAAGAAAGTCAAACAACCATTTAAAAATGCGCTGAACAAAGCTATCCAAAATATTACGGCTTATCATATTAAACAACGGCCGGATGAGTGGTTTGAAACGCTTCCTCTTGATGTGGTGCTGGGCCAAAGAGTAATTCCCTTAAATCGGGTTGGTGTTTATGTCCCTGGCGGCAGCGCGCCTTACGCATCTTCTGTTTTAATGAATACCATTCCAGCCAAGGTAGCAGGCGTTAAGGAAATAGTAATGGTTTCTCCTCCCCAGATTAATCCGCATGTTTTAGTTGCAGCTGCGGAATTGGGCATAACGCAAATTTATAAGGTTGGCGGTGCGCAGGCTGTGGCAGCGTTAGCTTACGGCACCAAGACCGTTCCCCGTGTTGATAAAATTGTTGGCCCGGGCAACATCTACGTTACTTTAGCCAAAAAAATGGTTTATGGTGTGGTGGGTATTGATGGATTGGCCGGACCGTCCAATGTTTTAATTATTGCGGATGATGATGCTGATGCGGAATTTGTAGCCGCAGACCTTCTTTCCCAAGTTGAGCATGACCCAACCTCTTTCGCGATTTTAGTGACGGACTCAAAAAAGATTGCTGACAAGACAAAGCAAGAAATAGAAAAGCAAAAAAAGAAACTTTCGCGCAGAGAGATTATTGAGCAGGCAGAAATTATTATTCTATTAGTTGATAAGATGGGTGAAGCAATTGATATTTGCAACCGTATTGCGCCGGAGCATCTTGAATTAATGGTTGGCTCGCCGCAGAGGAAATTAGAAAAAATAAAAAATGCAGGAGCTGTCTTTTTGGGCCCACATTCGCCAGTTCCTTTAGGCGACTACATGGCCGGGCCTAATCATGTTCTACCAACAGGAGGCACTGCCCGCTTTGCTTCTCCATTAGGGGTTTACGACTTTGTTAAAACACAAAGCATTGTGGGCTACACTAAGCCTGCTTTAAAAAATGCTTGGAAAGATATTAAACTCCTAGCTGAGATGGAAGGTCTTGATGCTCATGCTCGGGCAATTGATATTAGATTTTCTTAAGCAGCTCTTGGGGGTTATCGCGGATAATTTTGATTGCCTCTGCTCTTTTTAAACCAGCTGAAATAGCAATGTTTAAAGCTTCTTTTTGTGTAATCAAATCCTTTTCCGAATGGGCATCGGTGTTTACCAAAAGCTTGGCCCCAAACTGTTTGGCCATTTTGGCAACATGGCGGTTGCCGCGACGATGGCCTTTTCTTGCGGAAAGTTCAAGATAGATGGTATTTACTTTGGCAAGAATAGCTTCTTCTTCGGAAATCTGTCCCGGGTGGGCAAGGATGTCAACCAGGCCTTTTAATTGAAGTGCTGCACGGTTCGTTCCCTTGGGCACAGGTTCAACAGGGGATTCCCCATGAACAATAATCAACTTTGCCCCAAGCTTGCGGGCCTTCTTGGCAAATCTTTTTATCAGCTTTGGCCCAACATAGCTAATTTCTACGCCTGGGATGAATTTAATCGGCAGGCTGGCACCTTGTTCATTAACAAATTGTTTGAGGCTGGCAATGACTGTTTCAAGGTTAGACCCATCAACATGGTCGGTGATGGCAATGGCAGCATGTTCTCGTGCAGCAGCTTCGTAAATTAAGCCAGCAGGCAGCAATTTACCGTCGCTTAAAACAGTGTGGGTATGAAAGTCTATGCGAACCCCGAGGTTTTGCATGTTTTTAAGATGAAGCTGATTCTGAGGCCGCGGCTTGTTTTATCTTTTTTGTTAATAAACCGCGTTTGCGAAGTTGTTCTTTTCTTCGTTTCCTGCGGCGCTTTATCTCTTGTTTACGCTGTCTAATCATACGTTATTAATATACCGCAAAATTGCCTCGACGTCAAGCTGGCCATCAAACCATTTAACGTTTTTGAACCGCTTAAACCAGGTCATTTGTCTGCGAGCAAAATGGCGGGTGCGTTTTTTGAGTTCTTTTATCATTTTTTCTTTTGACCATTTCCCACCTAAGTATTCAGCTACTTCTTTATAGCCGAGGGCTTGGAAAGAAGGCAAATCTTTTGAATATCCTTTGTTTAATAGTTCTTTAACTTCATCGATTAGTCCTTTTTTGATCATTTGCTCGAC
>JAHIUL010000005.1 GCA_018817195.1 Candidatus Margulisiibacteriota bacterium | reverse complement strand
TTAGATGTAACAATCCAAGCGGAAATATTAAGGTTAATTAAAGAAATTCAACAGAAATATAGTTTGAGCGTACTATATATTACCCATAATTTCGGCATCATTAAACAGATTTGCGACCGAGTTATTGTAATGTATAAGGGCAGGTTAGTGGAGGAGGGCTTAACCCAGCAGATCCTCGAATTTCCGAAAGATGCTTATACTAAGAGGTTGATTGATTGCTTAAAGGTATTACACTCATGAACCTTATTGAGGTCAAAAACTTATCAAAAACATTCGGCCAGCTTAAGGCAGTTGATAATGTTTCTTTTGAGATTGCTTCAGGGGAATCTCTTGGTCTGGTTGGTGAATCAGGTTCAGGCAAGTCAACCTTAGCGCGCATGATCTTGAGATTGATTGAACCAACTAGCGGAGTAATCGCTTATGACGGTATTACAAATATTCGCAGAGAGTGTCAGATCGTTTTTCAGGATCCGCAAACATCTTTAAACCCGCGCATCAGAATTGGCGAAGCAGTTGGTGAGCCGATTCTTATTCATCAGTTGCTGCCAAAGGATAAGATTCAAGGTCGTGTTAGAGAGCTTTTGGAGCTAGTTAAACTTTCCAAAACCTATGCCAGCCGGTTTCCGCATGAACTTTCTGGTGGAGAGAGGCAGAGGGTAGGGATTGCTAGAGCTCTTGCTTCCGACCCAAAATTTTTGATTCTAGATGAACCAGTTTCTTCCTTAGACGTGTCGATTCAAGTGGATATTCTTAAACTCTTAAAAGAAATCAAAAACGAATTAGATTTGACTTATCTTTTTATTGCTCATGATTTGTCAGTGATTGGTTTTATGTGCGATCGGGTAATTGTAATGCACAATGGCCAAATAGTTGAAATTGGAGCAAAAGACAAGATTTTTAACTCCCCACAAAAATCCTATACAAAAAAACTGCTTAATTCCACGCCCAAAATCTGACGGATTGGTTTGTGAGCTAAAGCATTAAGCTTTTTTAGGATTATAGCCCTTTAACCCAATATATTGGGCACGGCTCCCTAATTCTTCTTCAATTCTTAACAGCTGATTATACTTTGCAACGCGTTCAGAGCGGGCAGGGGCGCCGGTTTTAATCTGGCCGGAACTGCTAGCCACTGCCAAATCTGCGATGGTCGAATCTTCTGTTTCTCCGCTTCTGTGAGAAGTCATATAGGTATAGCCGGCTTTTTTGGCTATTTCCATAGTGTAAAGTGTTTCACAGAGAGTGCCGATTTGATTGAGTTTGATCAAGATTGAATTGCCAACTTTCTGCTTAATGCCCTTTTTCAAAAAGTCCGGATTAGTGACAAATATATCATCGCCGACCAATTGGATTTTTTTGCCGAGCTTTTCAGTTAGAATCTCCCAGCCAGCCCAGTCTCCTTCCGCCAGCCCGTCTTCAAGAGAAATAATCGGATATTTACCTGCCCATTCTTCGTACATAGCTACCATTTCTTCTGAGGTCAAAGCCCTGCCTTCGCTCTTTAGCTGGTATTTACCATCTTTATAAAATTCGCTGGCAGCTGGATCAAGTGATATATAGACTTCTTTGCCAGGGGTATAACCAGCCTTTTCAATCGCTTCCATGATAACCTGGATAGCCTCTTCGTTCTTAGTTAACTTGGGCGCGAAACCGCCCTCATCGCCAACAGTTGTGGCAAACCCTTTGTCTTTGAGAACCTTTTTAAGCGCCTGGTAGACTTCCGCGCCGGCTCGCAGAGCATCGGAAAAGGAGGCAACGCCCGCAGGAGAGATCATGAATTCCTGACACTCAATATTCCAGCCGGCATGCGCGCCGCCGTTCATTACGTTCATATTAGGGACAGGCAAGATTGTGGCTTTGTCTCCGCCTATATATTTATATAATGAAAGGCCGTAGGCTTTAGCAGCTGTGTGGGCTACTGCAAGTGATACGCCTAAGATAGCATTGGCTCCAAGCTTACTTTTGAAATCCGTGCCGTCCAGTTCCAGCATGAGATTATCTATTTTTAACTGTTGATGAACTGTCATGCCAATAATTTTTGGCGCGATGATCTCATGAATATTTTTTACTGCTGTGTAAACGCCTTTGCCTTTATACCGAGGATCTTCTTTATCGCGCAGTTCTAATGCTTCATTTTCACCTGTGGAAGCTCCGGAGGGGACTGCAGCCCTGCCGACCGTTCCGTCTTTTAAAGCAACTTCAACTTCAACCGTTGGGTTCCCTCTAGAATCCAAAATTTGTCTTGCCTTGATCCCTTCAATCCTTGCTCCGCTTTTTGCTCTGCCTTCGATGTAAAAATACTCTTCTGATAATCTGACCATGTGTTGTGCTCCTTTCAGAATGTTAACTTTATCAGTTTATAGGAAAACGAGGGAAAATTCAATAATTTTCAAAAATACTGAAATTTTTCAGAAACGCTGCCGATAGATACTTGGAATAACCAGGAGGATTATCATGTTAAAAGATTTTAGATGTAAATTTTGCCATCGATTGCTCGCCAAAGTCAGCGAAGGAAGTAAAGTAGAGATCAAATGCCCCAAATGCAAAACCATGAACCTTTTTCAAGACGAAACTGTCATTGTTTATGAAATCCCAGAAAACAACGTTACAAAGAAGATTCTTGAGCGCGGCATTGTTAAATACGATCTGCTGCAAAATTAGGTGAAATTTTTAAAAAAAGGCTCCGAAATAGATTTGACAGAGAACATTGATAATTAGCTAGGTTTAATAAAATTAACAAGGCTCATGAAATTGAGCAAGTTCTGAGGCCATTGTCTTTCCCATATAACAGAGAAAGATAATGGCTTTTTTTATTAAATAAACATTTATAGGAGGTGTCGAGCTAAAACAATTGGATTCAAAGGTGAAGTGACT
>JAHIUL010000099.1 GCA_018817195.1 Candidatus Margulisiibacteriota bacterium | reverse complement strand
GGCTGGACAATTTCAGCCCTAATTGCTTTTCAAGTACTGCAATAACAATTGAGGTCCGATTATAATCTACTCCTGTAACTTTACGCATCGGGTACGGCATTTTAGTAAAAGATGCTAGGGCTTGGATTTCAACTAATAAAGGTCGTGACCCCTCCATGGCTGCGGTAACAATGGAACCAGAAGTATTTTTAGGCCTCTCTGACAAAAAAACTTGAGAGGGATTAGCTACTTCCGTTAAGCCCTTATCCTTCATTTCAAAAATACCAACTTCATTAGTTGAGCCAAACCGATTTTTTACTCCTCGCAAAATTCGATATTGCTTGTGGCGTTCCCCTTCAAAATAAAGGACTGTGTCAACTATATGTTCGAGCAATCTTGGGCCGGCAATATTACCTTCTTTGGTAACATGACCGACAATAAAGATTGGAATCCCGGTAGATTTTGCAACTCTCACTAAATACGCCGCACATTCCCGAACTTGTGAAACTGACCCTGGCGCTGATGAAATATCCTCGCGAAACATTGTTTGGATAGAATCTATGACAACAAAGTTTGGTTTTATCTTCTCAATTGATTGTTCGATAGCTAGAAGATTTGTTTCTGGATAAAGCATCAAGTTTTTAGAAAGTGTGCCAAGCCTTTCCGCCCTTAACCTAATCTGCTTGGATGATTCTTCACCACTCACATATAGAACAACTGACTTTTGACTCAACGCCTCAGCAATTTGCAGCATCATGGTTGACTTGCCAATCCCAGGTTCGCCTGATAGCAAAACCACAGATCCAGCAACAACGCCCCCACCTAAAACCCGATCCACTTCAACAATTCCAGTTGAATTTCTTTCTTCCTTAGAATAGTCAACTTCAACTATTGAGATGGGGGATTGGGGATTGGAAATTGGAGATTGGGATTTGTTTCTGATTTCTGATTTAGGATTTAGGATTTCTTCTGCTAAGGTATTCCATTCGCCACACGCGGAGCACTGCCCATACCACCGTGGAAAATCCTGGCCGCAAGACTTGCAAAAGAAAATTGATTGTGTCTTAGTCACTGGCAACAACTCGCCCCGAACCAGACGGTGAGGGGGCAGGTTCCTCTTTTTTCACCGCAGACTTCTTACTTGGTGACAAACTTCCTTTGGTTCCTTTAAAGCTTAATTTATCTTTTTCCGCTTTAACGCTAATCCTGCTGCCATAGCCAAATTTGCCTTTTAAGACATCTTCAGACAGCGGATCCTCAATATATTCGCCGATTGAGCGGCGCAAAGGACGAGCCCCCAGCTTGGGATCATAGCCCTTATCAACCAGGAATTCCTTGGCTTTTTTATTAACTTTCAGGTTAAGGCCTTTTTCTTCCAGCCGATTATTAATATCACCGATCATAATATCCACAATTGAAATTAAATCTTCCTTGGAGAGCGGACGAAAAACAACTCTTTCATCAACGCGGTTTAAAAACTCTGGGCGAAAATTTTTGTTAAGCTGCTCTAAAACCGTTTCTTTCATCTTTTCATAAGAGGCCTGGGCATCATCTTTAGTGACAAAGCCAATGGAGGTTTGTTTTTGGATAAACTCAGCACCAACATTGCTAGTCATAATAACAACCGTGTTTTTAAAGTCAATCTGCCGGCTCTGTGAATCAGTAATATGCCCCTCATCTAATATTTGCAGCAGAATATTCATGACATTCTGGTGAGCTTTTTCAATTTCATCAAACAACACAACAGAATGAGGCTTGCGCCTGATCGCTTCGGTAAGCTGACCGCCCTCCCCATAGCCAACATACCCAGGGGGAGAGCCCACTAAACGCGATGCACTGTGCTGCTCAAGGTATTCTGACATATCAATGCGCACCAGCGCGTCAACATCGCCAAACAGGAATTCTGCCAAACGTTTGGCTAATTCAGTTTTACCCACACCAGAAGGCCCTAGGAAAATAAACGAGCCAATCGGCCGTTTTGGATCTTTTAGGCCCGCCCGCGCCCTGCGGATAGACTTGGCAATAGCTGTAATTGCCTGTTCCTGGCCAACCACACGTTTTTTAAGCTCTTCTTCCATCTGCAGCAAACGCTCAGTTTCCTCAGCTGTCAGCTGAGTAACAGGCACGCCGGTCCAGGCGGCCACTACCTGAGCAATAATCTCAGAAGTAACTTCCGGATAACCTTCTTTTGGCCGGCCAGCTGCTTTTTTAGACACAGCTTCGTATTCCAGGCGCAGGGTATCCTCTTTATCCCTTAACTGCGCAGCCAGTTCAAACTCCTGGTTCTCAACTGCTTTTTCTTTTTCGTTCTTAACCTCTTCGATTTGTTTTAACAGCTCAATTTGCTCAGGAGACGCAACGGACGACTGGAGCATTACCTTGGAAGCAGCCTCATCTATTAGATCAATAGCCTTATCCGGCAAATGCCGGTCTGAAATATAACGCGCAGAAAGCCTTGCAGCAGCTATCAAAGCCTCGCCTAATATTTTTACTTTATGAAATTCTTCATAGCGCTCGCTCAAGCCTTTTAAAATTTCAATAGTTTCCTGCACACTTGGCTCTTCAACGCTGACTGATTGAAAACGTCGTTCAAGCGCCGGGTCTGATTCAATTCTCTTGCGGTATTCATCAAACGTGGTTGCGCCAATAACCTGCAGTTCTCCCCGGGCCAGGGCCGGCTTTAAGATATTAGCCGCGTCCATAGCGCCTTCAGCCGCGCCGGCGCCAATTAAAGTATGCAGCTCATCAATAAACAAAATTACATTGGCGTCTTTGGTCACTTCGGCAATAACTTTTTTCATGCGTTCTTCAAATTCACCACGGTATCTGGTGCCGGCAATTAACAAACCCAGGTCCAGGGTAACTAATCTCTTATTAAGCAGCGGCGGCGGCACATCAGCCAAAACAATTCGCTGGGCCAAACCTTCCACAATTGCAGTTTTTCCCACCCCTGCCTCGCCTATCAACACTGGATTATTCTTTTTGCGGCGGGAAAGTATCTGGGTCACTCGTTCAATTTCCTTTGCCCGGCCAACCACTGGATCAAGTTTTTTCTCCCTGGCCAAAAGAGTCATATCGCGGCTAAAGGAGTCCAAAACAGGCGTGCGGCTCTGCCTGGGCGCTCTTTTTTGAAAAACAGAGGCTTCGCCTAATATAGAAACTATAATATTTTTGGCTGAAGCAGTGGTCAGGCCAAAAGAACCCAAAACATCTCCTGTGATGCCGCCGCCTTCCCTTAAAATGCCCAATAGCAAATGCTCAACTCCTACATAGCTATGCCCCAAACCGCGGGCTTCGTCCCAGGCCAGCTCAATTACCTTTTTGACCTGGGCATTAAAAGGCAGCTCAGGCCCGCTTTTGCCTTCGGTCCTTGTTTCGGCAACCTTCTCTTCAAGGTCGCCCTTCAAAACATCAACATCTACGTGAAAATGCTCCAGCGTACGTAAAATAATCGGTTCGCCTTCTTCAATCATGCCTAATAAAAGATGTTCTACCCCAACAAAATTAGAACCCAGGCGCTTGGCTTCTTCCTGGGCAGCCATAATTATTCTCACAGCGCGTTCGCTGAACCTTTCAAACATTGCCATATATTTCTTCCCCTTTTTTCACTAATAATTGTGCATTCAAATTATAACAAGGCTAGCTCCCTGGCGCAAGTTTTAGGCTGTAAAAACCGATAATAATAATGAGGAATTTTGATGCATAATAAAACCCAGGACAACAAAAATAACACATTAACCATTGACGGTATTACCTTTAAAACCACAGGGAACATCAATTTCCCTGATGCAGAAGAAAGCCCCTTTTTACTGGCTCAGAGTTCCCTGTTAGATAATATGAGCGGGGTATTAGAGCACGGTATGCAGATGCTGATGAAAAAGATGAAAGCCTAACGGCTCTGCGGCATTGTTATTATAAACGTTGTTCCCTTGCCAGTCTGACTGCGCACTTTAATTGAACCATTATGCTCTTCAATTATACGTAAAGTAATGGGCAATCCCATGCCCGTGCCAGTCATCTTGGTGGTAAAGAACGGGTCAAACAAGCTCTTAAGGTTCTCTTCTGGAATCCCCTCGCCAGTATCAGAAACCTCAATAAAAACTACTGGAATTGGTTTTTCAAGCTCCTGATCCTCGCCCCAGATTATTTCTTCTCCTTTGCGCTTGCCCTCCCGGCCAATCTTGCCCAGTTTTACAACCTCCCCAACATCAGTTTTAACAATTAATTCCCCACCCTTGGTATGCATCGCTTCAATTGCATTCTTAACAATGTTAACAAATACCTGCTGCAGCTGGCCGGCATCACCGGTGATCTGGGGCAGGCCAGCCAGTTTCTTAGTCACACGAATATTATGTTTTTTGGTTTCACTTTCAAACAACAATAAGACTTCTTCCAATAGATCATTAACTTCAACCTTGGAGAGCTCCGGCTTCATGGGCTTGCCAAACTTAAGCAGGCTTTCTGCTATCCGATTAATCCGTTCAATTTCGTGGGGAATGATTGAAGAAAACTTGGCGCGAAAATCCTTGTCTTCCCACTTTTGCTGCAGCAGCTGGGTAAAGGTACGCAGGGAAACCAAAGGATTTTTTATTTCATGGGCCATACCAGCTGCCATAGTGCCAAGAGAAGCTAATTTTTCAGACAAAACTAAACGCTCCTGGCTATCGCGCAGGTCCGTTGTCATCTGGTTAAAAGCCCCGGCCAGCCGGCCGATCTCATCAACTGAATCAACTGACACCTGCCAGCGCAAATCTCCCTTAGCCACAGCTTCTGTGCCTAAAGTTAAATCCTTAATCGGCTTTTCAATTGAATGGGCAAAGAAAATTCCCACTAAAGCGGTTAAAATAATCCCAACTATAACAAACAAAAGAGAATTTGTTTCCAGGCGGCGCAGTTCAAAATAGGCTGAAGTAATCGGCTCCTGGATCACCACTCCCCAGCGGTATTTTGCAATCGGCACATAAGCTCCAACCATGAGGCCGCCCCATTCCTCCTTAAATTCTCCGCCGCCCTTTTCCTGGTTCAATACCCGTCTGACCCCTTGGTTGCCGCTCACATTTTCCCTTTGAATCGCCCGCTTAGCATCAGGATGTGAAACAAGCAGGCCTCCTTCGTCAACTAAAAAAGCAACGCCTTTGCCGTCAAGCTTTGTTTCCGAGACCAGCTTTTGCAGGTTTTCAAAAGAGGGATCTTCCGGGTAATCATTAATTTTTGAGGCCAAACCTTCTGCCGCGCGCAAATAATTACTAATGATTGATTTTGATAAAGCATCTTTGCTTATATTAATAGTAGCCAACGTAGTAATTTCAAATAAAATAACAATCAATAAGACAAAAATAAGCATTAGCTTAAACAATATCCTGGTTCTAAAGAAACGCAGCGGTCGGCTGGCTTCTTCAGAAGAAACCGGGATAATTTCCGCCAGCAAGAACCCCAAAGAAGCTATCAGCGTAAACACCCAGGAAAAAAGCAAAAAGCCTGCTTCAGCAAAACGCAGATAAAAGAATGATGATAACAGAGACAAGAGCATAATAAGAGAAGAGCCACCTAAGTACATGGTAAGAGTTCGCTTGCCTTTTGGGCTTATAAAAGCAAAAATAAAAGAAGCAACTGCCAGAACAGTCAGCATTAAGGCAAAAAACAACTTTACCGGAACAAAAAGCGAATAATCAACAATCGGCTCAATTACGCCTTCGCGATAACTTAATACAATTGCTGATTGAAATATTTGATAAAAGAACCAACCGGCAACAGCAGCTGACAGCAAGTTGCTCCAACGCAAAACCTTAAGGCTAAATCTTTCAATAATAAAGGCCCAGATAAAAACCGCACACAAAACCAGGCTAACAGACATGCCCTTGTGGACCAGAATAAGCTCAGACAGGTCGCGCCCCAGGTTAAACATCATTTGTGAGGCAATAGTTGAAGCAAGATTGGCAAAAAAAGCAAAAAAGATTAAGCTGAAAAATAAATCTTTGAGCTGCCGGCTGGCAAAGTAATTCCTTAAAAAAGTGACCGCGCCGGCAATCAAAATGCCGGCCGCAAATATCTCGGTAAATATGCTTATAATGGTTAATGTAGTTAACACAAGATTATTCTACCTTTAAAACAATATCTGTAAAGCCGTAGCCTCCTGACAAATTGGAGGCTCCTATCCGGATATCATATTCCCCTGACTTTACAAAGTCATCCACCAAAAATTGCAGGCTAAAAACATCATCACCAGCAACAGCATCGCCGGCTTTACCATCGTTGCGCAGCACCGCCAGCTCAGGATGGCCCAATGAACGCAGGTCAACTGTAACCTCTTCAATATCTTCGATCCTGCCGGGGTTATCAACCTTTACAGTTAAAGTCACATAAGACTTTCTCCCAGCTGATATTTTCTCCGGCATTAAGCTGACTTCTGCTATGACTGGGTCGCGCTCCACGACCAGAGAAGTTTTGGCTAAAGCCAGCCAGCCTTTTTTGTTGGCCACAGCAACAGGCAAATCTTTTGTCCCATTTTTTGTTTTGGCAGCAACTTTTGACTGCAGGGTATAAACCCCATCTTCTGCCTTGGCATCACCAAACAAGCCATTATCAACCAGCATAGTATTGGGCAGGCGGCCAATTGAGCTCAAGTCAGCTCGCACACCTGCAATATTCTTTAAACCGCCTGGATCATCCACAGAAGCAACTATCTCCAAGACCGTGCGGCCGTCCGGCGGCACTTTTTTGGGCACCGCCCGAACATAATTAATTGTCGGCGTCAATTTAACCCGGCTAACGTTTGAAATATCATAACCAACTGTCCAGGAAAGCAGTTCGCCAATTTTCTTTTTGACAAAATCAGTGGTTGAGATTTTCATAACAGCTTCGCCCTTGGTTAGCTTTTTTTCTTGAGCGAAAGCCATGCCAGTAAGACAAATAAATATCCAAATTAAAATTACTAATATATTCTTTTTCATTTTAAAGTGTCAAAACTCGCAAAAATCTTGTTGCCTTCTTCCTCTGACACAACTGCATCCGGCCTAAATGTTCCATCGGCAAAGGGCTCAAACAGCTTAAGATCAGTTACGACTTTAATATAAGGCGCCAGAGGATGATTCCACGGCACATCAGGATACAGATTTGCTGATACCTTGGGCAGCCTTAGTTCAGCTGCTTTAACTATCCAGCTGGCCAATTCGCCCCTGGTAATACCAGCCTCCATCACAAAATCAGCTTCAGGGGTAATTTCAATAACCCCCATTGTTACCAGGGATTCAACAGCTTCTATTTTTTCTTCAAGGTTGGCCACCCCGGCCTCATCCGCAATATCAACCCTGGCTTTACGAAAGACCTTATATTTCCAAATCTTTTTTTCGCCTTCGTAGCGTGCTTCCACCACAATTAAGTTCTTTTTCATGTGAAGAGGAACAAGAACTTTGAAGGAATTATCCTCATCAAGGGAAGCTCTCAAACCGTCAATATACACTTCTACGCCCGGCTTAACCCGGCCGGAAACCTCAATTTCATCATCACTTGTTACAATATTATCTTCAAGAGAAATCTTTTCAAATGCCGTTTCAAGAAAAAGGCCAGGTTTTTCAAATTCTAATTTTTCAACGACTATCCATTCCTTGGGAAAATATAAAACTGAGACAACAAAAAACCGCTCTTCTTGTATCGCCTGGTTATATGAGGCAAAATCAATGCCAAAGCGGTCAAAACGGATGCCGGCGCCAAATGTAATGTCAGAACTTACGCCATTTCTGCCATGCTGCTGCATAAAACCTGTGCGCAAATAATATCTTTCGTTAAATTTGTATTCGCCGCCGATCCGAAGCAAGGTTGGCTGTGTTTGGAAAAAATCAAGCTCACCGGCAACCACAACTTCGCGGCCTTCCATAAAAATCGGGGCATCAATATCGCCAATAACGCGGGCTGATCCTGCCAGCTTGCCAATAGCCGGCACCCCTTCTTCTCCCCCCACATCCCATTTGATTTTTCCTCCGCCCAGAGCTCCAGCCGGCAGAAAGTTTTGCACCACTAAACCTGCTGACCACCAATCAGCCGCCTTCCAAAGCAAGCCAAAATCCGCATCCCACCCGCTGGCCGAACGGTCCGGCACCCCAGCTTTCCTTAAGGTCTGGCCGCTTAAACCCTTAAAGTTTATGCCGACTCCCAAACGGTTAAAAAATGGTCTTTCAAACAGCGCGGGAATAAAATTCAATTTTGTGCCAAACGACAAATAAATCACATTACCGCTGGAGTTTGCTATTCCAGAAGGAATTGCGGTGCTAATTTTACGGGCAATAACACCCAGGCCTAATGACGAACCATAGCCTGTGGGATACGCCTGGGTCACGCCAATATTTTCAATATCTTTGACTGTTGCGGAAATTCCCTTAGCCCAGGCCAGGCCGCCAGGATTATAAATAAGCGCGTTCATATCATCAGCCAGGCCGGTGAATGCCCCTCCCATGCCCAGGGGGCGCGCACCTAAATCAATATCCAGCGGATTTATGCCTAACTCAGCCAGCTGGGCCCAAGCAGGTGCAATAAAAATAATTATCGCCGCCAAACAAACACAAATACGCTTTATATAGTTTTTAAAGCAAATCATAAATTACTATTCAAGAATCAACAACGACGTTTGGCGCTGGCTTTCCCAGCCCAGGCCGTCAATCGCTGTAGCAGTTAAAGTTTTAATGTGGCTGCTGACCGGCTCAAGCGACAAGTTAAGCGAATAAATATTATCTCCAGCTGCCTTATCTCCCCGGGTGCCGTCATCAAATAATTCTACATCAGCAATGCCGCCTATTTCCGACAAGTCAACCTTAACAGTTGCTATAGGATAAAAAACACGGCGCGGCGCAATTTCAACTTCCAGATGAACAGTGCTTTGTTCCATAACACTAATGGTGCTTGGCTCTGCGGTAAAAGCTATAATTTTGGGAGCAATATTTAAGCCGGCGTAAACTTTTTCTGAATAACCACTGTTAAAATCGAATAAATATTGGACGGTTTTTATTGACCGATCAAAACGGGAAAAAAGAACCGCTGCTTCAGCGCGGGTGAGCGCCCGGTCCGGGTCAAAAATCTTGATATCTTCATAAATTCCCCGGACCAAACCTTTTTCTCCTGCCACATAGATGGGGGCTGCCCCACTTTCTTCCTTTGGCACATCAACAAAAAATGTTTTAACATCTTCAGCTACTTTTAAGCCCTCTGCCTGCACTGCAATGGCTGCTGCTTTTCTGCGGGAAAGAGGGTCGTCAATGCCAAATGTTTTTTCGTTATAACCGCTCATCAAACCAGCATCAACAATTGCCTTAATGTATGGTGCGCGCCAGTGCTCCTTGGGCACGTCAAAAAACACATCTTCGGTCAGGGCCTCAAGCTTAAAGCCCTTGATGCGGGCAATCCAGGTTGCCAGCTCTCCCCTGGTTATCGGGTTGGCCGGGTAAAAGTTACCATCAGGATAACCCTCAATATAGCCATAAGTGGCCAGATAAACCACGCGGCTGCGCGCCCAGTGCTTCTGACCGTTAAATAATCCTTCCATATCAGGAAATTTAAGCAAACGCAGCAAGCGGATATTTTGTACAAAATGTTGTTTGTTAGTATCTAACGCCCTTACCTCCACAAGGTTCTTGCCTGGCTTCAGCACCAGGCCGCACATAAAATTACCGTTTTTTTCAAAATCTATCTCCTGGTTATTTATTTTGAGGACTTCAAGATCTTTGCCCACACCACGCAGCTTAATAACTTCATCAAATAGAATCTCTTTATCCTTGGGCTCATAAATAAAAATGCCGGCATGGGCCAGTGAGGCAAATAAAAAGAAGACTATAAAGAAAAGCAGTGTCTTTCTCATTTTGTGTTATTGTAGCACACCAGAAAATTTTGTTGCAATCAATTTAAGCCATTTTCTGCAGTTGCTGGCTTCATCATTTTTATGGTATTATTTGTGCAACATGTTCTTAAAATCCCTAAGCCTGCGCGGTTTTAAAACTTTTGCAGATGCAACGGAAATTGAGTTTTCGGAAAACGCCAGGATTACCGCGGTAGTCGGGCCAAACGGCTGCGGCAAAAGCAACCTGATGGACGCCACCCGCTGGGTACTGGCCGAAGACAATCCCAGAAAGCTCCGGGTCGCCAGCCTGTCCAATATTATTTTTGCCGGCACCGCTGCCCGCAAATCACTGTCCCTGGCTGAGGTTGCTTTAACCTTTGATAATTCAACAAATAAATTCCCCCTGCCTTTCAGCGAAGTTGAGGTTAAACGCCGCACCTTCCGCGAAGGGGAAAGCGAATTCTTCATCAACAAAAACCAGTGCCGCTTAAAAGACATCAAAGACCTGCTGCTTGATACCGGCCTGGGGGAAAGCAGTTATTCAATTATCACCCAGGGCCAGGTTGACGCGATATTGTCCAGCAAAGGCGAAGACCGGCGGGCTGTTTTTGAGGAGGCAGCTGGGATTAACAAATATAAAACCAGAAAAATTGCCGCAGAAAAGAAAATTATTGCAGCAGAACAAAATATTCTAAGGATCAGCGATTTAAAAATTGAGGTCGGCGAACAGATAATTACGCTGGAAGAGCAAGCCCGGCAAGCAAGACAATATCTGCAAATCCAGGAAGAGCTTAAAACTCTTGATCTTGGCCTTTGCCGCCGCCTGTTGGAACAGATCTTTGAAAAAAGAACCAAACTAACTGCTGAACTGGAAAAAGCAAAACAAGCCTCTGAAGTGCAAAAAGCCAGCGAAGAAAAAGACTCGCAGTTATTAGCTGACTTAAGGGCCAAACAGCGCCAGCTGGAACAGGAAATTGACCAAATCCTGGTCAGCCTGGAGCAGGAAAAAGACCAGATGCGCGACCTGGAGCTTGATCACCGCTTTATAAAAAGCGAAATTGAGCGTGAAGAAAAAGAGATTACCAGCCTTAGCGAAAAGGAACAAACTATCCAGGATAAAATCAATGGAGCTAAAGCCACTCTTGAACAACAAAAGAAAGGCTTAGAGCTAACTGGCCTACCCCTGGCAACTTCATTTGAAGAAATCATTTCTTTGGCAGCAAACTTAATTGAGCAGCTTTCATTTTTAGTCGACAGTTTGGGCAAAGAAAACCAAATTTCCCTCAGCCTGGGACATTCTGCAGAAAAAGAAGAGGCTTATAAAGTGCGCCTGGAAATGCTGGAAGAAGAAGCTACACGCCTGGCTGAAGAAAAAGAACGCACCAGGTTTGCGCTCCAGGCTTCACGCTCACAATTAGAAAATTTAACCGGCAAAACTGAAGACACCAAAAAATCACAAAGCGCCTCCCAGCTTTTGGCTGCTAAAAGAACGGCCAAAGAAGAAATTGTTAAACAAATTACTGCCCTGGAAGAGAAAATCAAACAGGAAGGGCAGGCAGAAAGAAAAACATTAAATGACGAAAATGCCCTGGCTATTGCATTGGCAAAGCTGGAAGGCGAGATGAACGGCATCAGCGAAAAAGTTTCATTGGAATACAACATGAATATTGAGGAAGCGCTGGCCTTCCCCCATCAGATCTCAAATGTGGTCAAGAGCAAAAAAGATGTTGAAGAGAAAAAATTGAGGCTGCGTCAGCTGGAACCCGTCAACCTCCTGGCAATTGAAGAATTTGACAAGGCCAAAGAAAGACTGACCTTCTTGGAGGCCCAGCTGGCAGACCTAAATGCCGCCCGCGACAACCTGCGCAATTTAATCATTGAGCTTGACCAAAAAGCGGAACAGACATTCCTTGAGACAATGCAGCAGATATCAACTGTTTTTTCCGAGGTTTTTGCCAAGCTGTTTGCCGGCGGAGAAGCAAAAATCACTTTATCTGAAGGCGTCGCGGCTTTAGAAGCGGAAATAGAAATTTCCGTCAGGCCCAATGGCCGCAAATGGCTGCCCTTGCCCCTGCTTTCCGGCGGGGAACGCTCGCTTTCCGCCATTGCAATCCTTTTTTCCCTGCTAAGGATCAGGCCCAGCCCATTTTGCTTTTTAGATGAAGTTGACGCAGCTTTAGATGACGCTAATCTTGGCCGTTTTGCTGAGATGCTTAAAGATTTCTCAAACCAGAGCCAGATTATTGTCATCACCCATAATAAACGCACCATGGCTGTCGCAGATAATATCTACGGCGTCACAATGGAAGAGCCTGGTATTTCAAAAGTTATCTCCATGAAAATGACCGAAAGTGTTAAATGAAAAGAAACCTATTCTTAATTTGTGTCTGGCTAATGATTGGCCTTTTTGCCGCAGCTTTCGCTCAAATCACGCCAAAGGCTGTTTGGGCAAAAGACGGCATGCTTATCAATGACACCCCCGGCAACACATCTCAACAAAATCCGCAATTAATACCTGATGGCAAAAATAATTTTATCATTGTCTGGGAAGATGGCCGTTCCGGCTATTACGACATTTACGCACAAAAAATAGATTCGGCCGGCAAAATTATTTGGACCAAAGACGGGGTTGTCGCCTGTTCCGCAAAAGGAAACCAGAACTTCCCTCAGCTGGCCAGCGATATGGCTGGCGGGGCAATTATCGTTTGGCAGGACTATCACCGCGGCAATGCTGATATTTTTGCCCAAAGGATAGACAGCAACGGTAATATTTTATGGGGCAACCTCGGCATCGCAATCAGCCAGGCAAGCGCCGGCCAATTTGCCCCGCAAATAATTTCTGACGGAAACGGCGGCGCAATAATTGCCTGGCACGATTATCGTGAAGGCATGGGCGAAGATGTTTTTGCCCAAAGGGTTAATGCTGACGGAAAAATACTGTGGCAGGAAAATGGCGTGCCAATTTCAACAGCAGCCGGCACACAATGGTATCCAAAAATTGTCACAGATAATGCCGGCGGAGCTGTCATTACCTGGACAGACGGCAGGCTTAGCTCTTCTGACAATAATATTTTCGCCCAGCGCGTAGACAAAAACGGCAAAGTTTTGTGGGAAACAAATGGCTTATCAGTCTGCTCCGCGGCCAACAACCAGGCTAGCCCAGGCATAATTTCATTATCTGACGGGGTTATTATCACCTGGCATGATGCCCGCGCCAAGGGCAATGATATTTACGCACAAAAAATAAGTTTTGCCGGCAAAAGCCTGTGGATAAAAGACGGCGCTGAAATATGCACTGTAGCTTATGCCCAGGAAAACCCCTCTTTGTCTCCAGACGGTGCCGGCGGTGCAATTGTTGTCTGGACTGACCACCGCAACGAGCAAAACAACATTTTTGCCCAGCGCATACTAAGCAACGGCAAACTTGCCTGGCAGGCAGACGGGCGGAGAGTCAATGAATCCAACCGAGAGCAGCGCAGCG
>JAHIUL010000098.1 GCA_018817195.1 Candidatus Margulisiibacteriota bacterium | reverse complement strand
GCAAATAAAAGAGGCGCAATTGCCAGGGCGATTTGATAAAAGCCCTGAAAAGTGACGTTTACTGTTGGCACATAAAGTAAATAAGCCAGGGGAAAAAGCCAGACAAATTGCTCTTCTTTTAATCTTTCTCTTGCCAGCCAATAAACAGGCAAAGCTCCAAGGCCGATTAAAAGAGTTTGGACAATAAATAATATTCTTGGCCCCAGGCCAATGAAATAAAAAGGAATAAACATCAGCAAGATTGGGTCAAGATGGTCTCCAAAAGTGCAGTAGCCTTTTATCTCGCTCCAGAAAAAGCGGCCGTGCAGGGTATTCCAGATTAAATTGTCATTGTAGCCGTCATCCAAAGCGTGATTGTTAAATGTGTGATGCTGCAGCAGGCGAACGCCGCTGAAGAAGACAACGAAAACAATGATCATCCAGATGATTTTTTTCTGGGTTTTATCTTTGAATAAATTGCTTAATATATTCACTGATTATATCCGCGGCTCCGCTTTTTCCCATGCGCTGTCGGCCGGCCTGGCTCATTCTTTTGAGCGCGGCCGGGTTACGCAGCAAATGCCAGACCTCAGCTGCAATTGACAGGGGATCGCTTTCTGAAATAAGATGCAAAGCGTCACCCAGCAGCTGTTTTTGCGCTTTGGCAAATTTTTCTGTGTATTGAGAGCCTCTGCCGTAAAATGAGATTAAAGGCACGCCTGCGCCGGCTGCTTGTTCATTGCCGGTGCCGGATAAGCCAATAATTAAATCGGAGTTAGCTAAAACAGCTCCAAAGGGCATGTTTTCCATGTAAGCAGGGATTTTATCTAATGTTGTTGCAGTGATAAATTTTAAACCATAATCTGAATTTTTAAGCTTTATTATTTCCGTGATTATTTTTTCAAAATCCTGCATGTTTAAATGGGCGTCAGAGCGCGTGCCAGGCAGAAAGCCGATTATTTTCGTATCTGACTCTCTGATGCGTTGTTTGGGCAGGGTAAAACAATCCATTAAAGGATTGCCAACGTATTCAGCTTGAGGCACTTTAATGCCGCGGGTTTTTAAGTTTGTTTCAGTTAATTTATCCCGTACATAAACTTTTAAGGCTGATCTTCTGAGCAGCAGTTTTTCCCAGGCAGTGTAATGGAAGCCAAACCATTTATAATAATCTGTTTTATTAACGCCGATAAAAAAGTAAGGCGCTTTAATAAACCTGGCGCCGATGATTGGCACGATGTCGCCAATGGCAACAGTTAAGTCAAAATTATTTTTTAACTTTCTGAGCAGCCTAATTTGTTTCAAGGTGCTGCCGATTAAGCCGGAAGAGATATCTTTAAAAAGGTAGAGGAGGTTGCGCAGGGAAAACCCGCCGCTGGGCAGTTTTTTCCTGGGGCCTAAGATTTTAGCTTTTAGCCCTTCAAAGGCTTGTCCTTGTCCAACTATTGGCAGGACAGAAATCTCTGCTTTTCCAGCTAAGCGTTTAATTATTTCCGCGGCAACTAAGTCTTCACCATGTCCGTTGCTGATAAAAAGAAGTTTTTTCATGCCCTCATCCTAAAAATAAATACCATATATAAAGTTTTTAACAGAATTATTAGATTTAATTTAGTTTGGCCTTTTTTACGGTCTTCAAAGATGATGGGAATTTCGTATATAGTAAAGTTTTTTAGCTTTGCTTTATATAATATTTCTGAAACAATTGATGGGCCGGTTGAAATCATGTTGTCCAGGTCAATTCCTTCTAATACACGCCGTTTAAAACAGCGAAAGCCGGAAGTTATATCCTTGACCTTAATGCCAAGAATTAATCGTATGTAAGTTCTGGCAAAGAGGGTAGTGATTTTTCTGATAAAACTGCGGTCTGCGTCTTTGCCTTCCTTAACAAAGCGGGAGCCAAGCACGACATCATAATCTTTTGCGTATTTAAGCAGGTCAGGAATGTATCTGGGATGATGGGAAAAGTCCGCATCCATTTCAATTGTGTAATCCGCGCCTTCCCTTAAGGCGAATTTAAATCCCTCAATGCCAGCTGAGCCGCGGCCGCGATTTTTATAGCGGATGATAGTTTTAACGCGAGGATCTTCTTCGCCTATTTTTTCAGCGATTTTACCCGTGTTGTCAGGGGAGTTGTCATCAACAACTAGAATGGTTAAGCCAAAAATGTTAAGGCCGAGAATTTCTTTGATCAGGGCCTCAATATTTTCAGCTTCATTATATGTTGGGATGATGACGTATGTTTTTGACATGTCAGTAAATTACGATTAAATCTCCTTTTTTGGCTAAAACATCAACTTTAATTTTAAGTTTATCGTATTCCTCAATAGTTGTGATGCAGTAGCCGTTTTTTAAGCGCAGAAAACTGATGAATTCGTTTTCATTGGTTAAGAACTCAACTGGCTGGCTGTTGTACAACACAACACTGGGCCGGTTGCCGGTATTGTACGCGGTAATTATCTGGCCTGGTAAAATAACTTGCTCAATTTTATTGCCTAAAACCTTGCTGCCCTTATATTGTTCAACTGCCGGCAGGGTTTGCATTGTTAAGATAAAGGTAATGATAAAGACCATCACCGGCAGGGCAGTAAAAGAGATTTTATATTTGTGAAAAATAAAACTGCCAATTGAAATTAAACTTCCAGCAACAAGTACACCAGCTAAAAGCTGGAGGTTGGGAAGCAACTCTTGGTATTGGCCAGCATAGTTTGATGTTCCCAGCATTATGAAGCCGATTATTATTAAGATGACAACAACAGCTAACAAGCTATTAGCTATTAGCATTCCCTTGCGCATTGCCTCACGATCATGGCCTAAGAAGTCATACCACAGCTTGCCAACCATGATGGCGAAGAACGGGTAAAGCGGAAGTATGTAGCTTGGCAGTTTTGTTTTAGCAACGGAAAATACAATGAAGACTGGAATAATATAGCAAAGCGACAAAAGTTCAGGTGCTTTTAATTTGTGTTTCCAGGTCCTGATTAAAGAGTAGGGCAAAAAGTGTGACCAGGGGGCAAAGCCTAATATAATGGCTAAGAAATAGTAATACCAGGGGCCTGGATGGCCGGCAACTACACCTTTAAACCGGGACATGAACAAAAAGCCTAAAACGAATTCAGTGAACTTATCCCCGTGCATTAGCCATTCTGCAATATACCAGGGCGCGCCGATTAGGGCGACAATTAAAATGCCGGCTGGGATTTGCATTTCATATATTCTGTTTAATTCTTTTTTAAGGAACAGGAACAGGAGAATCGCAAAACCGGGCAGGGCTAAACCAATAATGCCTTTAGTAATTACTGCCAACGCCATGACAGCGTAGAATAACCAATAAAAGTAGGGTTTTTTCTCGTGAAAACCCAGCCAGAAAAAGAGAAAGGTCGAGCTTAATAATAGTGTTAAAAGAGTATCAAGTTCTGCAATACGGGATTGGATTAAAAATTGAAATGCAGTCATCACAATAAGGCCGGAGTAGAAACCAACCCGCTCATTATAAAAATGTTTGCCCAGATAAAATGTTGTTATAACGGTCAAAATTCCAGAGATCGCTGCCCAAAAACGAATGGCAAACTCATTAAACCCAAAGATAAAGGTTGCCATGGTTGCCAACCAATAATAGAGTGGGGGCTTGTCAAAAATAATTTCACCGTTGTAATGCAAGGTTAGCCAGTCCCCAGTTAAGCCGATTTGTTTAATAAATTCCCCATAAGTCGTCTCCGCCGCGTCGTAGAGGGAAAACGACCCTAATTTGAAGAAAAATAGAATGGCGGATAAAGCTATTAAAATAGTTAGTACATTAGTTTTAAGCTTTAAGTTCTCAGTTTTAAGTTTCATTTCCCTTCCACCATTCTCCTCGTCTCGTACTCATTCAAAAACATTGCCCATTGGTCAGGATTTTGCTTAATAAAGTTTTCAAATATTTCTAAGGCATTCTTTTTAGCTCTTTCTCGTGTTTCTTTAGTAACTTCCAGCGCTGGATAAAAGGTCATGATAACTTTTTTGCCGTCTCTTTTGGCAATAGCCGGAATAACAGGGCAGCCGGTGCGCCGGGCCAGGGTGAGCCAGCCAGTGGCAGCTGCCACTTTATGTCCGAGAAAATCAACCATTTCATGGCGGCTTTCTAGCGCCCCTGTATCAGCCAGCAGGAAAACTAATTCGTTCTGTTCAATTGCTTTAATGGATTCTTTGTACATGTCGTCTTCTAAAATATTAATGAGTTTAACCCGGCCTTTGGCCCGGCTTTTATTTATGATTTCAAAAACAGGGTCTTCGGTCGCACGCAGCACAGTATTAATTTTATAGCCCTTGTTGGCTAAGGTTGTGGGGGTAATTTCATAGTTGCCGGCGTGGATACTTAAAATGATAGCGCCCTTGTTTGGTTTAATGTTTTCTAAACCCTGCCAGCTGATTATCTTTGCAAAATGTTTTTTTCTCCAAAAGGGAATACACAGGACTTCTAATAGGGAATAACTAGTGTTTTTAATTAAATTATCAGCTGTTTTATTTGCATTGGATTCTGGGAGG
>JAHIUL010000097.1 GCA_018817195.1 Candidatus Margulisiibacteriota bacterium | reverse complement strand
TAACCTGCTTCATCTTGCCCTTCATCTCTTGCGCCATTTTCATTATCTCACCCATGTTGCCTAAATTACCAAATATCATTTACAACACCTTCCCTTCAAAAAAGTCAGCTACAGCAGCAGCCGAGACGGTTGCTTCTTTTTTACCATCAGAGATAACACAGTCAATTAAAATTTTCTCCCCCACTGCCTCCTGCAAAGCCTGCTCAACAACCTGCTTATTTTTTATTTCCTCTAAGCGTTCTTTGTGGAACGAATAACCACGGGCAAAGGTTATGACCAGTTTGCCTTGAACATTGATTTCCTGCGGCGTGCCCTCATGCAATGAAACATAACCAAAAATGGTTTGTTTTTTCACCTTTTCCAGTATCTTATCCCAAGACACCTTTATCTTTGTTAATAAATCACTCTCTGGAGCAGTTTCTACTTTTGGCATTGGCGGCAGCTTCTTTTCAGTAACTGATTGAACAACCTTAACAGTTGGTGTTTCTATTTTAGTAATCTCAACAGCTGCTTCTCCATCAAGTAATTCCAACAAAGCAATCTCCAAAACAATACGAGCATGCGGATGCCATCTCATATCAAGCTCTGCCCGTGACAGCGCGGCAATAACGTTTTTTATTTGTAGCAGGCTAAAAGATTGAGCCTGCCGGCGTAATCTCTCCAGATAATCTTTGGTTAACTCCAAAACCTCTTCTGACCCGACTTTTAAATGTAATAAATTCCTAAAATGAGCGACCAGATCTCTGGTTACCTGGGGAGTTGACCGGCCTTCAGCCAGTCCCGTGCGGATAAGTTCTAATATCTTAGGGATATCATTTGAGGCAATTGCCTGGCCAAAAGCAAACAACAATTCCTCATCCGCGGTGCCCAAAAGAATTACCACATTATCATAAGAAATCTTATGGCCGGAAAAAGAAACCAGCTGGTCCAAAAGTGAAATCGCGTCCCGCATGCAGCCTTCAGCGTTGCGGGCAACCAGATTAACTGCCTTTTCATCAATTTCAAACCCTTCGGCCTTGGCCATTTGCTTGAGATGGTTTTCAATTTCAGCCAGTTTAATCCGCCCAAAATCCAGCCTCTGGCAGCGGGAAATAATGGTTGCCGGCACTTTTTGCAGTTCAGTGGTGGCCAAAACAAAAATTGTATAGGAAGGCGGCTCTTCTAAGGTTTTTAGCAAGGCATTAAAAGCTTCTGAGGTTAACATATGAACTTCGTCAATAATATAAACCTTGTAACGCCCCTCAACCGGCGCATAGCGGATTCTCTCCCGCAATTCCCTGATTTCATTAATACCACGGTTAGAAGCCGCGTCTATTTCTATGACATTAACAGAATGTCCATCACGTATTTTTTTGCAGTTCTGGCATTTATCACAAGGCGTAGCAGTTGGCCCTTTTTCACAATTTAAGGCCTTAGCTAATATCCTGGCAGTTGAGGTCTTGCCTGTTCCGCGGGGACCAGAAAAAAGATAAGCATGGGCCAGGCGATTAGCCGCAATAGCATTTTTTAAGGTCTGAACGATCGCTGGCTGGCCAACGATTTCGTCAAACGTCTGTGATCTCCACTTACGATAAAGTGATATGTAAGACATACTCTATTTATATACTCTTGGCACCCTTTTGCCAATACCACAAACAATTTCATAAGAAATTGTCTCTTCTAACCTGGCAATTTCGTCAGCAGAAATTATCTGGCCATTTTGTTCCCCAATCATTACAACTTCATCTCCCACCTCAACTCGACTCTCGCCAACATTAACCAGGCACAAATCCATAGTAACTCTGCCAACTACTGGAAAGCGCCGGCCGCGGATAATTACCTGCCCTTTATTAGATAAGCGCCGGCTAAAACCATCAGCATAGCCAACCGGAACAGTAGCAATAGTTGTTTCAGAAGCAGTCACATACGTGCTGCCATAAGACAAAGGGGTTCCTGCTGGCACGCGTTTTAAATAAGTAATACGGCTCTTAAAAGAAAGCGCTGGTTTTAAACTGATCAAGCGGCGGGAACTACCCTGAGGGTAAAGCCCGTAAAGCATCAGACCAACCCTGACCATATCAAGATGGGTTTGGGGGTGATACAAAACAGCGGCTGAATTAGCCGCGTGCTTGATTTGGATATGATTAATTTTATCAGCCACCTGCCCAAAGCGGGTAAACTGTTCGTGGGTAAATTTATCCTTGTCTTCTTCTGCCTTAGCAAAATGAGTAAAAATACCTTCCAGTTCAATCCCTGACATGGACGCAACTTTAGTAATAAAAGCAACTGCTTCAGACGGCTGGACCCCAACTCTACCCATACCTGTATCAATTTTAATATGGACGCGCGCAGTTTTATTTCGCTTTTGCGCTTCGCTGGACAAGGCCTGGGCTTCAACAATTGAATAAATAGTTTGGGTAAGATCGTATTGGATAATTTCGTCCACAACCGAGGTTGGAGATTCTGTCAATATCAGGATGGGAGACATAACTCCAGCCTCGCGCAGTTCAATGGCTTCCCTTAAATTGGCAACTGCTAAATAATGCGCACCCGCCTCAATCGCGGCCCGCGCCACAGCCACTGAACCATGACCATAGGCATTAGCTTTTACTACAGCCATAAACTTAACATCTGGCTTTAACAGCTTGCGGATCTCTTCTATGTTATGTTTGATTGCATTAAGACTTATTTCTGCGTATGTGTTCATCTTTTAACCCCTTTACCCATTGATCATCAAGTTTTATCTGCCCCAGCTCGCTTAAGCGGCCGCCATTTGAGCCATGGTAGTCAGATCCGCCTGTTGCCGCTAACCCATATTTTTTTACTAATTCCAAATAATGCTTTGTCTCACTTTCGCTGTGCGAACTGTAAAAGACTTCTATCCCGGCCAAACCAGCCGCCACAAAATCCGGGATCAGGTGGTCGCACTTGGACAAAGCCGGATGGCCAAAAACCGCTAAGCCGCCCACCTCATTAATTAATTTAATCGCTTCTGCCGGAGAAAGCTTGTAATGCGGCACATAGGCTGGGCCCTTAAAACCAATATATTTGATAAACGCCTCTTTAAAGGTTCTAATATAACCTTTTTTTATCAAAGCCCTAGCCACATGGGGCCGGCCAGCGCAATAATGCCCGGCCAGATCAAAAACTTCTTCCGGCAGGATTTCAATTCCCTGCTCTCTTAATTTTTCACAGATCTTGACGATACGCTCTTTGCGTCCCTCTTGTATCCTGGTTATTACTTCAATCAGCCTGGGATGCTGCTGGTCAATAAAGTAACCCAAAATATGAACTTCTGTATCAGGTAATTCTGTCGTTAACTCAATGCCAGAGATCACTTCAATCCCCAGTTCTTTACCTTTTTTCTGGGCTGGCTCAATACCTGCTGTTACATCATGGTCAGTAATAGCAATTGTTGTTAAACCGTTCTTTTTAGCTAATTCCACAATTTCTTCCGGAGAATCAGTGCCATCCGAAAAAGAAGTGTGGATATGCAGATCTGCTGGCATTATTTTTTAATTATAACACATTGACAACCAAGTTTTAAGGATTGGTATATAAAATATAAGCGAGGTAATCAAAAACCTGGGGGGAAATTTCAAGACCAATCAATGATTGCGTAAAAGCCTGAGAAGCAACTGCGCTTAAACCTTTAATTTCTTTCTTGCGCACCAGCGGGCCAATGCGCCAGGCCACAAACTTAAAGCGTTTATAAACCTCGCCGATCCGGTTCACCTCAAGATGGCGGAAAAGCTCATGCGCAACAACATATTTTAAGAGATGCTCAGCCAGCTCTGTGGACTTAACCTGACGCATAAGTTTTTCATGAAAATCACGGTAAATAACTATTTCTTTTTTTTCAGCGCGGTATTCAGTGCCTTTTTTATGCCTCTCATCAGCTCCAAATATCCTGACCCCCAAATGAGCGGCAATTTTCCTGGAATCACTGGTGCCGTATTCTGATTTGACCCAATTAGCCACCTCGTCCCCTATGGCCATCACTTCCTTAACCAGTTTTAATTTTTCTTCCTCAGTTAATTTTTGGAAAGTGCGGTCCTTGGCTAATTCCATGTAAGCTAAAGCAATGCGGTTTCTTTCGCCAATCGCCTCTTTAGCGCCTGAGTCAGGTGTAATTTGTTTCTTTGCTTGTTTAACTGCTGCCATATCTAACTTTCGCTGCCGTTATTATATTTACTTCTGCCGTTGAATGCAAATAGATACTTAATTTAGTCGCCAAGGTCATCAACTGCTATTCTGTATTCTTTAACGGCTTTAGCAATATGTTTAAGGCTTGCGCCCATGACAACCGGAGTCAACAAAAGGCCTTTTGCCCCGGTATCTGAGATAATAGCCACCTCAGAAGTCCTGATTGCGCGCTGGGTGGGAACAATAACAGGTTTCCCTGCTGATAAAACAATCGAGATATACTGCTGCAAATCACCCACAACCAGATCCTTGCCCCAACCAGACGTTGGAATAATGGCTGCGTCAAGCGCATCTAATCCTTCCTGAGTTGAAGTAATCAATTTATCCAGGGTAAATTTGCTGTTCAAAGCCAAGACTCGTGAAAGCCGTTTAAACTTTTGCATGAATTCAGGCATTAAATCAAGATCAATGCTAAAATAATCAAAGCCCATTCTGGCAATTTCCTTCATCTCTTCCTCATTGGCGCAGTCTTCATGACCAGGCACAATACCCACGGGAACATCTACTTTGTTCAGGATCGCCTCTAAATTATTTTTTTCTTCGGCAAAAGTTTTAAAGCCTTTAATGTTTATATGAAGCTGCAGCGCGTCTGCCCCGTTTTCCACAGCAGTAAGAGCTAAATCAACACTATTTTCTGGCAGCGCAGCAATCAAAGTCAGTTTGTTTTTATTTAATAAATTAATTAACTTTGACATATTTTCCTCCCCTAACTAGTTTTATCGAAGTCCTTGGGGTACAACCACAATAGTTCTGCCGAAAAAGCTTCATTGCCTGCGACATTTGCCTGCTCTGGGAATAACCCGTACTAAAATCCTGATAAAGGAAACTAATTCCATAATCTTGAGCAATTTTTTCCCCTACGTCTTTAATTAAAACATGGTTCTGATAAGGGCTAATCAATAAAGTTGTTGTAAATAACTCAATACCTTGTTGTTTGGCAAATTGAGCAGTTTTTTCTAAACGAACCTGATAACAATTTTGGCAATCCTTGGGAATTAGTTGGACATCATTTATTTCATAGGCAACCTTTAAGCCGACCGCTGCGGCATAATGTTCCATAGTAAGCAGACGGCGTTCGTACTCTGCCTGCGGCCTGATATTGGGATTATAAAAATATCCTTTTACATCAAAGCCGTTTTCACACAACCATTTATTAACATAAGTTGTGCACGGTCCGCAGCAGGTGTGAAGTAGTATCTCAGACAAGACCTAAATCCTTTAAGGCTTTTTTTACAGTATCTTTTTCCTGCTGGTTAGCCTCGATCAACGGCAGGCGCAAACCGCCAACAGGATGGCCGATCATGGCTAAGGCTGCTTTGACTGGAATTGGGTTTGTAGTCACAAAAATAGCCTCAAACAACGGCATTAGTTTATCGTGAATTGCCTTAGCCGCTGTTTTTTTGCCGGACAGGAAAAGACTGACCATCTGTTTAATATCTTTGCCAACTAAGTGTGAGGCAACAGAAATTACCCCAATGCCGCCTCTTTCCAGAATCGGTAAAGTTAGATTATCATCACCGCTATAGATCAGGAATTCTTTGGGCGTTGATTTTCTTACGGCTGCCACTTGACTCAAGTCGCCAGAAGCCTCTTTAACTGCCACATAATTTTTGATTTTCGCTAAACGCGCCACAGTTTCAGTTTCCATATTTTTACCAGTCCTGCCCGGGATGTTATAAATAATCAAAGGTAATGAGGTGTTATCTGCCACTGCTTTAAAGTGCTGATATAAACCTTCCTGCGGCGGTTTATTATAGTACGGCACCACGATCATGGCGCCATCCATGCCAATCCTCTCTGCTTCTCTGGTGGAATTAATCGTTGTAGAAGTGGCATTAGATCCAGTGCCGGCAATAATCTTACATTTGCTGCCAACTGCTTTTTTTACTACTCTATAAAGTTCGTATTCCTCTTCATGGGATAAAGTTGGCGACTCGCCTGTTGTGCCATGGAGAACTAAACCATCAGATCCATTTTCACACAAATAAACAGCTAATTTTTCCGCAGCTGCATAATCAACTGACAAATCTCTTTTAAACGGCGTCACCATAGCCGTTAGAACATTACCGAAATTAGTCATTTTGATTCCTCCTTTAAACCAAACGCTTTCTTTAGCTCTTTTATCCTATCTCTCAACTCTGCAGCCCGTTCAAACTCCAAAGCTGTGGCAGCAACTGCCATTTCTTCTTCTAAAGCTGTAATAATATCTGGAACTTCTTCCTTGGGCACAAACTCTTTTAACTGCTTAATTTCTTTAACCTTGGCCTCTTCAATCTGTTCCTTGATATCATGTATTTCTTTAACAATTGTCTTAGGGGTAATCCCGTGCTTTTTGTTAAACTCTATTTGTATTTTGCGGCGGCGGTTGGTCTCTCTTAGCGCGCCTTTCATTGAACGCGTTAGTTCGTCACCGTAAAGGATTACTTTGCCGTTAACATTGCGGGCTGCCCGGCCAATTGTCTGGATCAGCGACCGCTCTGCCCGCAAAAAACCCTCTTTGTCTGCATCAAGTATAGCAACTAAGGAAACTTCTGGCAAATCCAGACCCTCGCGCAGCAGGTTGATCCCCACCAGTACGTCAAACTTGCCCAAACGCAGGCCGCGCAGGATATCAATGCGCTCCAGTGTTTTAATATCTGAATGTAAATAACGAACTCGAATGCCGGCTTCATTAAGATATTCAGCCAAGGCTTCCGCCATTTTCTTGGTTAAAGTCGTAACCAAAACACGCTCTTTTCGCGCTATAACTGTTTTTATCTCAGCAATTAAATCCTCAACCTGCCCCTTAGTTTTCTTGACCACTAACTCAGGGTCAATTAAACCCGTTGGCCTGATAATTTGCTCAACAATTTGTTTAGCATTCCTTTCTTCGTAATTTGACGGAGTGGCTGAAACAAATATAACCTGGTTCAAGCGTTTTTCAATTTCATTAAACTTTAACGGCCGGTTATCCAGGGCTGACGGCAGGCGAAAGCCAAAATCAACTAAGTTTTGCTTGCGCGCCTTATCTCCCTCATACATCGCGCCTAACTGAGGAACTGTTATATGGGATTCGTCAATAAATAACAGATAATCATCAGGAAAATAATCCATTAAGGTTCCTGGCGGCTCCCCAGGCGCGCGACCATCCAAATGACGGGAATAATTCTCAATACCATTGCAGTAACCCATCTCGCGGATCATGTCTAAATCATATTTTGTCCTTTGCTCCAAGCGCTGGGCCTCGACCAGCTTATTTTCTTTTTTTAACTGCGCCACCCGCACTTCCATTTCAGCTTTAATTGATTCTAAAGCAGTTTTAAGCCTGCCCTGAAAAGTAACATAATGCGTGGCTGGATAAATACCAACATAACCGCGGCTGGCCAGAGTTTTTCTTGAAACTGTTTCAACTTCAGAAATCTTCTCAACCTTCTCATCCGACAGTTCAATTCTTAAAAAATTATTGTCATAAGCTGGCTGGACTTCTATCACATCTCCCCTGACCCTAAACTTGCCGCGTGAAACTTCTAGGTCATTGCGCTCATACTTCGTTGATACCAGATGTTCGATTATTTCATCACGACTTATCTTTTGGCCAAGTTTTAATATCAAAGTGCTGGCTTTATAATCTTCTGGCCTACCAAGGCCGTAAATACAGGAAACTGATGCCACCACAATAACATCCCGTCGTTCCAGCACAGACATAGTAGCTTCGTGGCGTAAGCGGTCAATTTCTTCGTTAATAGAAGAATCTTTTTCAATATAAGTATCGCTAGTTGGAAGGTAGGCTTCTGGTTGGTAATAATCATAAAAACTAACAAAGTATTCAACCGCACTATGTGGGAAATATGAGCGGAACTCCTGACACAGCTGGGCTGCCAATGTTTTGTTGGGTGAAATAATCAGGGTTGGCTTTTGCACCTGTTCAATAACATTAGCCATGGTAAAGGTTTTACCTGAACCTGTTACGCCCAACAAAGTTTGAAAAGGATAGTTTTTGTTTAAACCTTTGACTAAACCCTCTATTGCTTTAGGCTGGTCGCCTTTGGGCTTAAACTTTGAGACAAGCTTGAACTTTTGCATTACATTATTATAACAAAATATATTGAAATTTAACAAAAGAACCTGCGAAAAGAAAACATGATGGGAACAACTATTGGAATGGGTCAAGCCTGGTTTAGCCTAAGCAAGGCATTACACTTGCAATCCCCATCTTTAAGACAAACCTTTGGCCTGAGAAAAGCCCAGCCAACTGTTATTGCTATTGGTGGAAATTCATTTAAAGGTCTAGAGCGAGCCACGGCCAAAAATATTATTGCTATGATCAAAGCAGGTTGTTCACCAATTATTACCCACGGAAACGGCCCGCAGGTTGGTGAACTATTAATCAAGCATCCAGATAAGACACTGGCGCAATGCGTGGCTATGACCCAAGAACAGATGGGTGCAGCGTTAAAAACTCAATTAGAAACATTAGCCAGCAGGGAAAATATCGCGCTTGAAGTCGCAGTTATTCCTACCCGCGTGATTGTTGACAAAAACGACCCAGCTTTCAAGAACCCGACCAAATATATCGGGCCGCGCTATACGCTTGACCAACTTAGCCAGATGGGCAAACTATCAAAAACACCCCAGGAGATCGGCCGCTTTACCTTAAGAAAAGATGACGGCCAGGAATGGGCTATCAAAGAAGTTGCTGGTGAAAAAGGACAATATCGCAGAGTAGTTGCTTCACCAAAACCTTTGGCAATTCATCCGGAAGATTTAAGCAGGATTAAAGATGCCATGGCACAAGCTAAACTCGTGATTGGAGTTGGCGGCGGCGGGGTTGCTGTGAGTCAAAACAATCAGCTGGAAGAAGCTGTTATAGACAAAGATCTTGCTTCAGCTGTGCTGAGCTGGACCTTGAAAGCCCGTGACTTTATTATTTCAACCGGTGTCCCCCAGGTTTGCCTGGATTGGGGAACTGCTGCTCCCCAAAATATTACCTATTTTCAAACCAGACAAGCGCAACGCAAGCTGTTTGGCGGCCAGTTCCCAGCCGGGTCAATGGGAGAAAAAATTGAAGCTACAATTGCCGCACTGAGGGTTGGAGTTAATACTGTGCTGATCACTCACCCCAGTTCTGCCTGGGTTAAAAATGAAGGCACAATTTTTACCAGGGGCATTGACCTAACTGGGAGAGCATTTAATTTTGCGCGAAGGCTGGGCCTGGTGCCAAATGAAATCCAGCGCTGGTTAGTTACTTAACAGAGCCAAAACTTGCTTCTTTAGACTATTTAATGTCCCGTTATTTCTAATCACAACATCTGCAATTCTAAAATATTCTTTTTGTGAAACCTGCGCATCAATTCTTAGCTTAGCTTCTTTCCTGGACATACCGGATTTAACTAATCTTTTCAATCTCGTATCTTTTGAAGCCATGACCACCCAAACCTTATCAACATGAGGAATTAGACCAATTTCTTCTAATACAGCTGCGTTGATAACTACCAACTGCCAACCAACAACTACCAAGTTTATTTGATTAAGAACCAATTTTTTTAAGTGTGGATGAATGATAGCATTCAGCTGTTTTAGTTTTCGTTTATCAGAAAAAACAATTTCGCCTAACTTTTTCCGATTAATCTTGCCGCCGCGGTTGAGGATTTTGGAGCCAAAGGCCTTAACTAATTTGCGCCAGACCGGAGATTGTTCCTTATATAATGTATGAGCCAGCTTGTCTGCATCAATGACTGCAGTTTTGCGCCTGGCTAATATTTTTGCCGCAACATTCTTCCCTGCGCCGATTGGGCCGGTTAGACCAATGATTTTCATCACCTGAAATTATACCTCATATTCCTGCTTGACAAAAGCCAAGCATAGATTAAAATTAAACCATAAGTTATGAGATCTTTTAAACCCCTGGTTTTGCTGTTAACTTTCAGCTCATTGCTAGCCACCCTGGTGTATTCAGCAGATTTAGATTTTCCCTACGCGCGTTTAAGACTAAAATTCCCGTTGGCAAACGAAGCTTTCCCCGGATTTGGCAGCAATTACAGCACTATTGCCAGGGGACAAAAATCAGCACTATGGAATCCAGCCTCATTGGGCAAGCTGAAGTTATCAGAAGCTTCTTTTTCTACCCTGCTTTCACCGCAGGTTATTTATTATGAACGAACAGATACATTTGCTGAGGCAAGCGAAGATTTTAATTTTGGAGACAGCAGCGCTACTCCGGGCGGCAAATACGCTATTTTCTTAAGGCCGCCAGAGGACATTGGTCCTGGCATTGTCACTGAAGAAGTTAACATGGTCTCCAGCGCAAATTACGCAACTGAAGCCCAGGGTCATAATTTTGCCACAGCGCTCAAAGTTAACGAATGGTTTACTGTTGGCTTTTCCTCAAAAAACCCGTTTGAATTTAATATGGACCTGGCAGGAGACGT
>JAHIUL010000096.1 GCA_018817195.1 Candidatus Margulisiibacteriota bacterium | reverse complement strand
ATCTATTATACTGGAAACCCTGCCTTTCAAGCAATTGCGGGCGCTTGATTCGAATTTTTCTTTTGAAATAATTATCTCTTTGGGGTCAATTGAGGCTTTGACTTGGCCTTGTTTGTCTGTTGCCAGGATAAATGACACTTGGCCGTTAAGTTTTAGGACCTTTAGACCATTGGCAGCTTGGATTTGACCGGTAAAGAAGTTTTGATGCGACTCTGGATAAGCTTGTTTATCTTTTATAGTGATCACTTCATCTGCTAAGCGGAATGCGTTATCAATTAAATGGGTCGCAATGATTACGGTGATGTGTTTTTGTTTCATCTGGAGTAATACTTTGTTTAGAACATCGATGCTGGTTTCATCGAGGTTGGCGGTCGGCTCATCTAAAAGTATAATTGGAGTTTCTAAGATAAAAGTTCTTGCCAGGGCGATTTTTTGCGCTTCTCCGCCGGATAGAGTAGTCGATTTCTTATCAAGTAGAGAAATTATCCCGAATTGGCCGCTAATATCTTTTATTTTTTTGTTAACATCCAACACTTGGCGGGTCCTAAGGCCATAAGCAATATTGTCATAAACAGACGTTCTGAACAAATGCGGCTGCTGCATGCAGAAGGTGATTTTTTGACGTAAACTAAAAAGATTATTTTTAAAATTAACTTCTTTATTATTAAAGTATATTTTTCCTTGTTGAGGAGCTTCAAGTAAGCCAAGAGTATCAAGTAAGGTTGATTTGCCAGAGCCATTTTCTCCGACCAGGGCATAAATTTTACCCCGATCAAATTCCAGGCTGATATTTTCTAAAACAACCTTGTCTTCGTAGCTTCTTGATATATTTTCTAATTTATACGCTTGATTCATTTCTTTTCACTTTTGTAATTTAGATAAGAAACTAATGAATTGACGCTTAAGGCAACAACTAAAAGGATAAAACCAAGTGCAAGTGCCATGGCAAATTCGCCTTTTGAAGTTTCCAGGGCAATTGCTGTTGTCATGGTCCTGGTTAGGCCATAAATATTGCCGCCCAGCATCATGGCTACGCCAACTTCGCCAATTACCCGGCCAAAGCCAGCCATAACAGCAGCAAGCAGAGGAATCTTTATTTCCCAGAGAAAAGATTTAAGCGCAGTTTTAGAACTTGCGCCCAAACCGTAGGCTGTTTTTAAAATCTTTTTTTCTTTACCTTGAGAAACAGAGAAGACAAGGGCGGTAATGATAGGGCAGGCCAGGATAAATTGACCAATCACAATAGCGCTGGGCGTAAATAAAAGTCCAAATGTGCCCAGCGGAGCCCGTCTTGTTAAAAATGAATAAACTAACAAGCCAATAACAACTGTCGGCAGGGCCATTAAGGTATTGAGGATAGTTGTAACAATTCTTTTACCTTTAAATTTTTTAAGAGAGAGAAAAAGTCCCAGGGGAATACCAGCCAAAGTAGCCAAGAGCGCAGAAGTGACCGCAATTCTAATTGATGTCCACACAATAAAATAGACATCAGGATCAAAACTGATGATTAATTCAAACGCTTTGGCTACTGATTGGCCGATATAATTCATGTTATTTTACGGCTAACGGGATAAACAGCTGTTTGCCGTTAATTTTAAAGTCTTTGATGATTTTTTGGCCATCGAGCGACGTTAACCAGGCAATCAACTTCATTGCGCCCATATAATTTGACTTAGCATGGACTGCTGGATTAACAGCAATCACGCCATATGGATTATACAATGATTCCTCTCCCTGATAAACAATCTCAAAGTCAATCTTTTTCATGTAAGCCAGATATGTGCCGCGATCAGCCATGGTGTAGCCTTGCTTTTCATCAGCAATTTGCAAGGTCGCGCCCATGCCTTGGCCAACGGCATTATACCAGCTGCCTTTTGGCTCAATTTTTGCGCTCTTCCATAAAAGCTTTTCCTTTTTGTGGGTGCCGGAGTCATCGCCGCGGGAGACAAAGACATTCTTAGACCTGGCAATCTTTTTTAAAGCATCAGCAACAGTCTTAGCTGATTTAACTTTGGCAGGATCAGACTTTGGGCCTAAGATGATAAAGTCGTTAAACATGACATCCCGGCGGTTAACGCCAAAACCATCATTAACAAACTTGTCTTCTGCTGCGCGAGCGTGCACAAGAATTATGTCTACGTCGCCATTGGCGCCAAGTTTAATGGCTTTGCCTGTGCCAACAGCAATAACATCAACGCGCGCATCATATTTTTTCTCAAACGGCGGCAGCAGGACTTTTAGTAAGCCGGAGTTGTCGGTT
>JAHIUL010000095.1 GCA_018817195.1 Candidatus Margulisiibacteriota bacterium | reverse complement strand
GATGGGCGTCTCAGCCAGATCGTTAATGCCAAAGAAGCCATGTGGCAAAAAGAAAATGATGAGTGGCTGTTTAAAGATGGAACAATTTACTTAATCGCTGAAACCGGCGAATACAAACACTTAATTAAATTCAAGGAACAATCCTTAGCCATTAAATATACTCCTGCTGACTTTTATATTGGCGACAAAAACCCTGAAGAAATGACTATTGTTGAGTTAAAAAACTTTATCGGCCTCAAAGAAAAAATGGGTGTTGATGTTACTGATTTTAAAATACAATTGAACATGAAAATGTCTATTCCTTTTGCTTCTCTGGTTTTTGCCCTGCTGGGCGCACCTTTAGGTATTTCCCGACGCCGCGCTTCATCTTCAATTGGTTTAGGGCTATCAATTATTGTAATTTTCGTTTATTACATCATTACTTTTATCTCTATGGCTGTTGGTGAAATTAGACTGCTTCCCCCAGGCTTTGCTGCCTGGCTCCCTAATATAATTACCGGTGGGATTGGCTGGTACATCCTGTCCAAGGCAGCAACACAATGATCTTTAGTTTTGGCGTCAGGCTAATTTTGCTCCTGCTCTTAATCGGCGGTATCATTGCTATTGTTGGCGACTACATGGGCCATATTATCGGACGCAGGAGACTGACTATTTTTGGCCTGCGGCCCCGTCATACTGCCTTTCTAATTACAATTTTAACCGGCATCCTCAGCGTATTTATTACCATTGTCATTATACTGACAGTCTCACAGGACGCCCGCACTGCCCTGTTTGGCCTGGAAAACTTGCGCCAAGAAATGTCAGAAAATAAGCGGCAGCTCCAATCAACCAAAGATGAAATGCAAAAAGTTGGCCAGGACCTGACCGCAACAGTTGCAGAGCTGGCTGAAAATGATCAAAAATTGGAAAACACAAAACAGGACCTGGAGCAGGCCAGCAGCAACCTGGAACAGGCAAAACAAGAAATTAAATCACTATCAGCAACCAGGGATAAATTAAAAAAAGAGGTTGAATTGTCGCGCCAGGGCATGGTCATGTTCAGGAATAACCAGGTTATCTTAACTTCCTTAATCCAGGCCGGGCCGGAAAAAAACAAACTGGAAACTGGACTTAAACAAATTCTATCCGCTGCTGACGCATATGTGCGCAGCCTGGGGGTAGAAAGCGACAAACACCTTATCTATGTTTCCCCTGAAGAATTTAACCAAGCCGTAGCTACCCTGCAAAAACAGCGGGACGAAAACATTATCAAGGTCATTGCCACTCGCAACACAGTTTTTGGCGAAGAAACACCTGTGCGGCTGGAAATTATAGATAATGTGTTAATTTACAGCTCTGGACAGTTGATCGCCCAAACATCCATGGAGCCTGTCAGCCTTTCTATTCCGGAAATTGAGCAACGCATAAAAAAACTGCTTGTTGAAACAAACCAGATAGCTAAAGATGACGGCGTGGTGCCGGATCCCAGCGGTTCAATCGGCAGCATCCCCTACTCCCAAATATATTCCCTGGCCAAAAGGATAAAAGATTATAAAAGCGGCATAAACCTTAAAGTGTATGCAAAAAATGATATTTACAGCATTGGCCCGCTGGAATTAGAATTTAAAATATTTTACCAATGATTTTAGCCATTGACCCTGGAAAAGATAAGACCGGCTTAGCTGTATTAGATGAAAAGGCAGCAATTATTGATAAGCTAGTTGTTTTTGCCAGAAACCTGCCTGCAACTATTCAAGAATACACAAAAAAACATTCAATCACTGAAGTAGTTATAGGCCAAAGCGCCGCAGGACAAATATTAGCAAAGAAACTGCAAGCTGAATCATCAAATATCAAACTAAGTTTTGTTTCAGAAAAAAACTCCTCATTAGAAGCTCGCCAAAGATACTGGCAGGAAAATAAACCACGCGGACTTTGGAAACTAATCCCCTCCTCACTTAGGATTCCTCCTGTGCCGGTAGATGATTGGGCTGCAGTTATTTTAGGGGAGCGGCATCTGAAAGGTTAATATCTGCTCTTCGCCGACCTTTGACTTCTTGATCATCCTGCCGTATGGATCAATCACCGCGCTAAAGCCTGTGTTTGCCACCTGGACGAAATAGCAGCGGTTTTCTATCGCGCGGAACACGCCGGCATTCAAATGAAAATATAAGGCAGAAGAATCGCCAAACCAGCCGTCATTGGTCAGCAGCAGGATAAAGTTGGAATATTTCTTAACCCGGTCCCTGATCACATCGGGAAAAAGAGATTCAAAACAAATAGCTGCGGCAATATTAAAACCAGCTGCTTCAAGCTGGACCGGGTTATTGTTGCCAAAGTAATCATATTCAAAATAGCCCACCTGCTTAAGCAAAGGATACAAAATTGGCCTGAAAGGCAAATATTCACTAAAAGGCACTAGATGGCCTTTATCATAACGGGTCACGATTTTGCCGGCCGGAGAAATGGAAACCATAGAATTTGAGGCTTTGCCCCCGCTATAATGCGGTGTGCCAATAATCAGCCAGGCATCTGATTGGGCCGCCAGGCTCTTTAGCTGCGCCATCATATTAGCGTCAAATAACATATAAGTAACCACAGAAGTTTCCGGCCAGATAACCACATCAGGATCAGACTGCATGGCCTGGCGCGTTAATTTAAGCATTTTATTAAAAATTTCTGAAGTATTTGACCTGTTTAATTTTTCCAGCTGGTCAATATTTGGCTGGATAAGAGCCAGTTGTTTGGTAATAGCTGTCTTATGCAGCACATCGCTCAGTGAAAAAGTCCTTGTTCGAAAACTAAAAGGCGTGGCCAGCACCTGGATCCCATAAAAAGTAGAAGCTAAAATTAAAATAAGAGAAATAACCAGCGTTTGCCAGCGCTCTTTGTTCTGTAAAAATATGGCCAGGGAAATATTAAAAAAGACAACTAAAAAGGTAATTCCATATACAGTGACAAAAGCAGCAATTTGTATAACTGCCAGCCATTTAACCTGAGAGTAACCTACTCCGCCCCCTGGAACGCCAAACGGCCCCCAGGCCCTGAGCCATTCGATCGCTACCCACAACAGGGCCAGGCCAATAGCATAAGCAATACCCCGCAAACCATTTGAAAGGCCCGAAGAACTATGCCCCCTGCCCACCAGGGCGCTTGAAGCAGGCCGGTCTGGAGACCTGAAATGTTTTTTCCTCGGCAAACCTGACACAAAAAATGCATAAGCTAAAACAGTAAATAAAAGAATAAATAAAGTTTGGAAAACAACTAAACTCGCCCAGCCAAGCGCAATCCACCAGGCGACAAAACGATATAAAGTAAACATCCAAAGCAGGTGGATGCCAAAAAACACCAGACCAAAACTTAAACCGCACAAAAGCGCCTTGCGCCAGTTATCAACCCTGCCCAAAGCCACGAAAAACGGCACCAAAGCAATCCAGGCCAGCCAGAATAAATCATACTTAGGAAAAGCCAGGCTTAACAGCACGCCTGAAATAATTGAGAGAAAAATATTAATTATCATAATGGTAAGCTAAGACCTATTTTACTCATTGGATCTCAACCCTGCAATTGACAATATCTTCACTTGCCTCAAGATCAAGGTCTGTCTCATCATCAATTGTCACAAGTGATCCGGAAATTTTTAAAATATAGTTGTTGCTCGAAGGCAGGTGGTCAGTTGGTATCTTGATGTTGCCGTCAGGCCATGGTACGGTTACAAAGTCAAAATAAACCTGGTCAGGCACAGTAGCAAACATCCTGCCCAACCTGAAGCTAAAAGTTAATATTGAGCTTATCTCAGTCAGGCTGGATAAAACTTCGCGAGTCGGAGTTGTTCCAACAACAAACGGTCCCTTGACCATAGTAAAACCGCTGGGATCAAGGATCACATAGCCAGACCAGGTGTTATAGAAATTTGTGTAGTAAGCTTCCACACTGCCGATTGACGGCGTATCCCCTGGCTCAATCAATTCAGGGGCATCTTCTAAATAATCCGGTGCAGGCAAAGGCACTTTATATGCTGGATCAGAACTAACAATTAAGAAATAGCGATTTGCCCCAATATCCACATTGCCGCGCAATGTCACTTCAACCACCATCTCGTCACCGTAGGTAACCAGTTGAGTTACAGTCTTAGCACAACCAGAGGTAAAAATAATCAAGAAACAAAATACAAGATACAAACAAATGACAAATTTCAATTTCCAATTTTCAAAAATTTTGATATTTGAAGTTTGAATATTGAATATTGTTTGTACCTTGTTTCTTGTATCTTGAAATTTCATTAGTATCGTTGCAAAGAACCTTCTTTCTTAAGGTCCTTCATCTCTCTTTCCAATCCTTCGTAATAAAAACCTTTGCCCGATGACAGGCCAAATGGATCATCCGGCATGGCTTTGAGGCCAAAGGTTAAGCTAAACTCTTTGCGAAAATCAGAATAACTGTACTTAAGCTCCCAGCAATGGATATCTTTGACAATCATTATATCACGCAATTTGAACTCATCAGTGGCACTATCAAAAACCTGGTTCAGTTTAATGTGCCACTGGTTAGGCTGGCCTTCCAGCAAATATAAATCATGCAAAATACTGCCGGATTTAACTCTTCCCTCGTTCATATCAGTAACAACAGAAAATTTAGTATTGTAATAGTTGTACGGCGCGTAAGTCAAACTGCTGATCAAATCCTTGTACCTGGTTTCCTCAATATCCCAGCCTGTGCGCAGGTTCCAATAAAAGGTGTTATCCGGCTTAAGCAGCAAATTCGTATTAACATCCATCCATTTGTGTGTCTGCCAGTTATGCCCGCCGTCAATAGTCCATGT
>JAHIUL010000094.1 GCA_018817195.1 Candidatus Margulisiibacteriota bacterium | reverse complement strand
TTTTGCCATACTTTTTACGGCAAAATACCCCAGGGGTTTATTTAACTTTAATGAAGGGGTCTTGCGCTGGTCATGGCGCGTAGCTTTTTACAGCTACAGCGCTCTGGCTACTGACAAATATCCGCCTTTTACCTTAAAACCAGTTAAGACTTATCCCGCAGACCTGGAGATTGCATATCCCAAGCAGCTGTCCCGAGGCCTTGTCCTGGTCAAATGGTGGCTGCTGGCAATTCCCCAATACATTATTATATCTATTTTTCAGGGCACTTCAGGCGGAGGCGGCCTGGTTTTTATCCTGGCCATCTTTGCTGCCATTGCCCTGCTGTTTACCGGCAAATATTCAAAAGATATCTTTAAACTTGTTGTGGGCTTGAACCGCTGGATAATTCGCGTTGCAGGCTATGCCGCGTTAATGACAGACGAGTATCCGCCGTTTCGCTTGGAAAGTTAAGACCCTTCGATACTGAGCAAGTCCCGAGCGAGGGGTCGAAGGGCCTCTCCAATTTTTACAAAATCCCCAGTATCGCTTCAACCGTCTTAATCGCATCAACAGCTGAGCTGGTAATGCCGCCTGCATAGCCAGCCCCTTCTCCTACCGGATAAAAACCAGCTAGGTTAATCGCTTCTCGCTTCTCACTTCTTAAAATCCTAACTGGCGAAGACGTTCTGGTCTCCGGAGCCATAAGCACAGCTTGGTCAGAAACAAACATGGGCAATCTTTGCTGCCAATACTTAAAAGCCTCTATAAGCTTATTAGTCACAAACCCCGGCAAAAGCTGGTTAAGCTCTGTTGACACCGTTCCCATTTTGTACGAATTCGGCCTGATTTTTTGAGATTGGATTGCATTTAAATAATCCAATAAGTTTTGGGCTGGCGCACTCCAATTTTTATATGCCTTAACTTCTATTTCCTTCTGTAATTCGATCCCAGCCAAAGGATGTGATGAGCCAAAATCATCCACTGAAACAGCCGCCACAATCGCAGAGTTAGAAAACTGGCCATTGCGCTGCGAATTACTCATGCCATTTAAGGCCAGGCCGCCATTTTCAGAAGAGGCGTTTACTATTTCCCCGCCAGGGCACATGCAGAACGAAAATACGCCGCCATGAGCTAAGGAGTAATCAGCTGGTCCAATCTTTTGATTGTCTTTATATTTTTCTCCATACTGCATTAAATTAATTAGCTCAGCAGGATGCTCTATCCTTACCCCAAGGGCAAAAGGTTTTGCTTCAAGCCCAACACCTTTTGCGCTAAGCATCTGCAAAGTGTCACGGGCAGAATGACCAATTGCAAAAACAATGGTTGGGGAAAGGCATTTTTGCTGGCCATTAACCTCTACCCCCTTGAGACTGTCATTTTCAATGATTAGATTAGTTACTTTGGCTTGAAAGTGGATTTCTCCACCTGATTGCACAATAAATTCTCTGATCCTTTTAATAATCTTACAAAGCTGGTCAGTGCCAAGGTGCGGTTTGTTGAAATAAGCTATTTCTTCCGACGCCCCAAACCTGATAAATGTTTCAAGAACCTTTGCAACATAGCCTGATTCCTTTATTCTCGTGATCAGCTTGCCATCAGAATACGTGCCTGCCCCACCCTCTCCAAACTGAGCATTTGATTCTGGATTAAAAATCTTACTATTTTCAAAATCACGGATATCTTTTATCCGCTGTTCTACCTTTTTGCCTCTTTCAAATATGATGGGCTTAATCCCATATTCTAAGAATGTTAAAGCAGCAAATATCCCAGCTGGACCAAAGCCAACAATTACAGGGCGCTCCTTTAAGGTATTTATTATTTCCTTTTTGCTCGGCTTTTCGTTTAATTGTGGAAAGTTTTTCTTGTTTTTATATCTTTTAGAAACAGTGGCAACTAATGATAGATTATAATAAAACTGTCTTTTGTCCCGTGCGTCCAATGATTTCTTCAGAATTCTTATTTCTTGAACACCTGTCTCAGGCATGCCAAGCTTCTTTGCCGCCAAAATCTTATAAGCAGAAAACGAATCTTCTTCTAGAGAAATCTTAATATTGTGGAGTATTAACTGCATAAGTTAATAATAACATAGAAAATGCCGGGCAAAACATTTGAAGTTTGATATAAAAGGACAAGAATTTAGATTAATATGGTATTATTATGAACAAACAAGGGAGGTGCAAACATGGCCAATAAAGAGCAAGGCGGCAACAGGAATACAAAAAAGGTTGCTAAATTATCACTTAAGGAAAAACGCGCGTTAAAAAGGGCAAAACAAGCTAATAAGAGCTGAGGGAACAACTATCCTATCCTCATACATCTTCCCTTTCTATAGCCGCTTTGCAATTTGAACAAAAAACACTGCCTTCAACAATCTTTTTGCCGCACGTGCATTTTGGCTGGTTCAAGCGCTTTAATCAAGTCATGGTTTTCTCCTCCCTAGCCTTTATGCCCATTATGCCCCTAGCACTGACCAATGCAATAGACCCGGCCGCAATTCCTTGATTTTGTATCCCGGCCGGGTATAATTCCTTTCAAATGGTAAAGAAGTCCTTATTATTACTATTATTAGCCCAACTCGCCTTTATCCTAGGCTGCGGGTCAAGCTCCACAGCCCCATTGCCTGGCGGCATTGCTTACTTTGATGTTAGCGGTCCAGCAACAATAATTGCGAATACCCCTTTTAGTGCAACGTTTACTGCCAGGGATGCTTCTGGTGACATTGTTACAACTGTTACTGGGACAGTCACTTTGACAGTTGACGCAGGCACGATTTCGCCGACCAGCTTTTCGGACTCTGGCTTTATCAACGGCATTGCCGCAGTAACTGTCACGCTGGACACGCCCGGCCTAAGACGAGTCAGTGTAACTGACGGTTCAATTTGGGGAACTGCAGAAGTTGTTGTTATGAATGCAACCAGGGAATATAGCTCAACTGATCTTGGAGTAGCTGGTTTATCAATTACTGTGCCAGCCGGTTCAGCTTCCTCAGAAATTTCCGTTACAGCTTCGGAAACAACAACCAGCCCAGGCAGCCCGCCTAGCGGCTATCTGGTTGGCAGCAAATTCTTTATTATAACTGGCTCACCAATAAACTTTTTAAATCCAATTAGTATCACTATCCCAATTAACGGGCCGCTGACAAATCCCAAGGTCTATTATTGGACTGGCAGCAGATGGAGCAGTTACGGCATTACAGTTGTTTCTTATACAGATACATCATTAATATTTACCACAACCCACTTCAGCACTTTTGGCGCAATGGGGGAATCAGAAAGTACAACAACTACGACAACAACTACAAGCCCCACAACGACGACTACTACCACAAGCACTACAACCACTACTACCACTACTACCACTACAACCACCACTACCACTACAACCACTACTACAACCACTACTACCACTACTACAACCACCACTACCACTACAACCACTACTACCACTACTACCACTACTACTCTGGCTCCTAATTACCGCATATTAGATAATGCCGGAGCTTACAGCACCACAGAAGTCTTTGATGAAAATGGGATTGGCGGCGGCAATCAATTGCCGGTTGGTTCATTTTTGCAATATATTTACGCGGGAGTTGACGGGGCAATTGACCCGCCAACTAGTTCTGGAGCAACAACAGATGATGATTTTCTAATTGTTACTAAAGAGGTGGGCAGTGATACAGCCTATTTAAGTTTCTCAAATGTTCCAGGGCAGTTCTACCATAGTTTTACTGGGGATGTTTACGTTACCGGGACTCCAAAGATTTATGTTCGAGCCTGGAACGCAGCTTCAGTCAGCATGGCAACTCATTATGGAGATTCTATTTTATTTGTCCCCGCCTACGCTCTGCTTGGCCAAATACCGCCGCTTCCTAAAGAAACTGTCTTACCAAATTTCTCAACCACAACAGCCAAACCTTAGACAAAAATTATTTACTCCCTTTGCTAAACATCTTATAAACCGGGCAACAAATCTCCGCCTGACGGCAATGGGGGCAGGCTAGTTTGCCAAAAACAATCGGGTTGCCCAAAAACCAGATTATCACTGGCCAGAGTGTCAAACCTAAAATAATCCAGCTGAAATTAATAATTAAAAGATAAATTCCAGCGGCAATCGGAATAACACTACCCAGCAACTGGGGTATAAAATCTTTGAGCCCGACGGTTCTCTCTGTAAAAGCTTTGGCGCTGCCCTGCTTAAAAAATAGTTTCGCCAGCGCGCCTTTGCCAGAGTGGCAAATTCTCCCGTAATAATAACAGTGGATACAGCCCTCTTTATAGATTGACCATTCAAGATAAAGCGCATAAATGAAAAATATCCCCGCGGCAACCGGATGGACAAGAAAAAGCAAATAAATTCCAGCCGCATAAACTGAATAAGAAATCAAATTATCAAGCAAAACGCTCCATAATGGATAGCATTCATACCCTTTAAATTGTTGTTGGTTATTCATTTGTCCCTCCATTAAGCTTGATTTTATAGGTCTATTAAAAAAAGTCAACTGCCTAGATAAGTTAATAAGGATATGATAAATTTAGTAAGCCATGAAAGTTAATAACAAGATTTACCGCACTGTGTGGCTGGAAAACCGGTCGGTTTTCATGATTGACCAAACCCTGCTGCCGTTTGAATTTAAAATCTTTGAAGCAAAAAATTACCACACAACCTGCCAGGCAATTAAAACTATGATTGTCAGGGGAGCAGGCGCTATTGGCGCGGCAGCAGGCTATGCCATGGCCCAGGCATTTTTTGACGCGCCAGATAAAGGTTTCAAAGAATTTATTGCCAAAGCCAAAACTGATATTGAAAATACCAGGCCAACTGCGCAAAACTTATTCTATGCCACTAATCGAGTTTGCGCTGCTGCCTTTAAGTCTCAAACTCCGCGCAAAACCGCGGTACAGGAAGCTCATAAGATCGCTAATGAAGATGCTGATAATGCTAAAAGGATTGGCGAACTGGGCAGCGGCTTAATCAGGTCTGGTTTTAAACTTATGACCCATTGTAATGCCGGCTGGCTGGCTTTTGTTGACTGGGGCACTGCCCTGGCGCCTACTTATGTTTCCCATCACAACAGCAAAAATGTTTTTGTCTACGTCAGTGAAACCAGGCCCAGAAGCCAGGGCGCCAAATTAACTGCCTGGGAATTAAAAAATGAAGGCATTGACCACGCAATAATTGCTGACGCAGCTTCTGCTTCTTTTATTTCGCAAAGAAAAGTTGATTTAATAATTGTGGGCGCAGATCGAATTGCTGCTAATGGTGATGTGGCTAATAAAACCGGCACCCTGGCCAAAGCCATTATTGCTAAAGAATATAACATTCCTTTTTATGTCGCTGCCCCAACTTCAACTATTGATCTTGACTGCCAAACCGGCAGGCGGATTACAATTGAGCAAAGAAGTGAAGACGAAGTGCTTTATCAAACCGGCTTAAACAGCAAAGGGAAAATTGAAAAAATTCTTGTCTGCTCCCCTGGCTCAAAAGCCTTAAATCCAGCTTTTGATGTTACCCCAGCTCAATATATTACTGGACTAATTACTGAAAAAGGCATTATTAAGCCGGATAACAACTCAATTGCTGAATTATTAAGCCAATGACTTATCAGGGCGTAAAATTTAAAGTTGTGTTTAATAATAAAAAGGCTCCTGAAGACCCAAGAATTAATGAATTAATCAAATGGTGCCAAACCTTTAACCTCAAGTCCCTTGCTCCAGCTTACGAAGGCGGATCGTTTGGCAATTTAAGTTTTCGGCTCAAAGAAAACTCAAATGAATTCATCATTTCAGCTTCCCGCGTAGTCTTTGGCCAGAATTTGTGTAATGACTGTTTTATCAAAGTAACTGGCTGTGACCTAAAACAAGGAATAATTTACGCAGAAGGTTTGCGCGAGCCCTCTTCCGAAAGCATGCTGCATTATGCTATTTATCAAAAGCGCCCGGACATTAACGCGATCTTTCACGGGCACTCAAAAGAAATATTAGCAAAAGCTGAGCAGTTGAATCTTCCTCAAACAAAAAAAGAAGAACCGTATGGCACAGTTGAATTAGTTAATAGCGTGCTTGAAATTATTGATAAGCATAACTTTATCATAATGAAGAACCATGGGTTTATTTCGCTGGGAAAGACAATGAAAGAGGCCGGGAGAATAAGTTTAGATAGTAGAAATTAGACCGTAGGAATTATTTCCTAAGTTCTTCGCTCTACGTTCTACCTTCTTCATAACACTACAAACAACACCCCACCGACTATCGTGGCAAACCAGTCCCAATTATCCCACTTGCCTGCATAAGTTAAATCAAATCCTTCTTTAAGCCCACCAACAATTGCAGCGTTTAGAATCTGGCCGGCAGGATCTGCCCCGTGTTTGTAAGATAATCCAGCCACTACTCCTCCAGCTAAACCATGGGCAATTTTATCTGCCTGCGCATCAAACCAATCTTTGGGATTAGCCCAGCAAGTAGAGGTTAAAAAGATAAGCAAAAGTAATACAAATAATTTCTTCATCTGGAATAAATTATATCACTAATGGGGGATTAGTTTAATTCTGGTTTTTTGGCAACTTTATAACTAACAGTGCTTGTCTGTTGCGGTCGATATTGATCGTAGCGAGTAGAATACCAGGCAACAATGCCCTGTCGTGTTAAGGCTTCCCGCAGTTTTTTCTTATATTCTGGTGAGTTAAGCCGGGCTAGCCAGGCCGCGTGTTTTTGTTTTTCCATTTCAACGGAAATAGCAGTAATCTCGTCTAAAGCAAAGCGCAGGTTGCGGATATAATGGTCAAAAGGCGGCACTCCTTTATAAACATAAACTAATTCTTTAATATCCTGGGTGGCGCGATATTTTTCATAATAATGCCGCGTGCCAATCAGTTTTGAGGTCTCATAAATATTGTGGTAAATAGAATCAAAAGCGGTGTTGCAGCTGTTATACCCTGTCAAGTTTTTTGTTTCGCGCGGATAGCGCTTGCCAAAAGAGCTTTCTGCCCCGGCAATTGCCACATAAAGGCGGTAATCTATGCCAAACAAATCAGCGCAGTAAACTATTTCATGCTCATGTCCGCGCAAAGGGCTCCAGGGAAAACGATCAAGGAACTTCTTTAGCTTGAGCGGACGAAAATCCTTGGCTGGCGCTGAGCTGGCAATTATCAAAACAACAAAAAACAAAATTATATATCGTTTAAACAATGTCAAAACTCCTTAGAACAAAATCAGATCCCAAAATACTCCCAGTTCTCCAGGATGTTGTTATATTTCAAACTGCCGCAGTATGTGCCGGCCAGATCATAAAAATCATAGCGGTCATACAGAGAGTTGAAGGTAGGATAACCCTTTATCTTAAAAGCATAATAATAATAATCCCAGGCATTATCTACAATAGTATAGCTGGAACCGGCAAAAGCCAGGCTTGCCAATGAAATTATTATTGTTAAAACAACAAAAACACGAAAAAATAATGTTTTAATCATGGTTTCTCCTGTTTGTTTATCGCTCATGTCGAAGCTAAATTTCACTGTTAGACTAAATTTCTTCACAATGGGTTCCAGCCAGAGTATAATAATGTAATGCCTAAAAAAACCGTTATTTTAGCCTCTGCTTCTCCCAGAAGAGAGCGGCTGCTAAAGAAAATAGTCAAAAAG
>JAHIUL010000093.1 GCA_018817195.1 Candidatus Margulisiibacteriota bacterium | reverse complement strand
TTCAAGCCTTCTCTCCTCGCGCCTTACCGCCTTCATCAACTCCCTGGTTGATTTTCCACCCTTTAAAAAACCTTTTGCCTGTTCAATAGGGCTTTTTACAGTTAATGGGATAATTACAATTTCGCCGCCAATGTCCATAAGCTCAACCTTGGTACCTGGCCCAATATTATATTTCCTCCTCAGTTCAATTGGGATAACAATTTGCCCTTTTTCTGATAATTTTGTGGTCATCATGATGGGATCCTCCTTGCCAATCAGGTTTTACTTTTATTAAAATTGTAATACTTAAAACATTGGTTGTCAAGCTTCCAATAAACAGGCGTTTTTGACATTTACCCGCATTTTAGCTTATAATAAATAAATATGACACACAACATAACTTTAATTCGAGGCGATGGAGTTGGGCCGGAATTAGCTGAAGCTACCCGACGGGTGCTGGAAGCAACTGGCGTTAAATTTAATTGGGATATCCAGGATGCAGGCGTGGACATAATGGAAACAGCCGGTACTCCCCTGCCTCCGCAGGTGCTCGAATCGATCCGCAAGAACAAAGTTGCCATTAAAGCGCCGATCACCACGCCAATTGGCACTGGTTTTCGTTCAGTCAACGTTGCTATCCGCAAAGAATTAGACCTTTATGCCTGCCTTAGGCCAAGCAAAAGCTATGCCGGGGTACGCTCCAGATATGAAAATATCGACCTGGTTATTGTACGTGAAAACACGGAAGATCTCTATGCGGGCATTGAATTTGAAGAAGGCAAACCCGAGACAAAAAAATTAATTAACGAAATTGAGAAAATCAGCAAAAAGAAAATTAGGCCTGATTCAGGCATCAGCATTAAGCCCATTTCCAAAACCGGCACAGAAAAGATCGTGCGTTTCGCCTTTGATTACGCAGTTGAAAATAAACGTAAAAAAGTTACCGCCATCACCAAAGCCAATATTATGAAATATACTGATGGCCTCTTCTATCACGTGGCGCGCGAAGTTGCCAAGAATTACGAGGGTAAAATTGAATACGAAGAACGATTAATAGATAACATGTGTATGCAGTTAGTGCAGAAACCGGAAATCTATGACGTTATGGTCCTGCCAAACTTGTACGGAGATATTCTTTCTGACCTGTGTGCTGGCTTAGCTGGCGGCTTAGGAATAGCTCCAGGAGCTAATATTGGCAAAGACATTGCTGTATTTGAAGCAGTACACGGCTCCGCGCCAAAATATAAGGGCCAAAATAAAGTTAATCCAACTGCCTTAATCCTGTCCGGCGTAATGATGCTGAGATATTTAAAAGAAACTGGGGCTGCCGACCGATTAGAAAAAGCTGTTGCCAAAGTAATTGCTGAAGGCAAAGAAGTAACTTATGACCTTAAACCCCATCGCGATGACCCCACTGCTGTTGGCACCTCGCAAATGGCTGATGCTATTATTAAAGCTCTAGCTTAAATTTCTAAGGAGGAATACCATGGCTGAGGAAAAAAGAGAATTATTCAATAAAATCAATGAAGACTTAAAAATCGCGATGAAAGAAAAGAATGAACTGCGCCTATCCACCTTGCGCATGATGAAAAGCAAGATTACTTATGTCAATGCCCGCGGTGATCTGCCTGATGCGGAAATTATTAAAATCATCACGAAATTTTCCAAAGAATTAAAAGAATCAATTGAAGAGTTTAAAAAAGTTGACAGAAACGAAGAGGCTGACAAGTCAGCCAGAGAATTGGAAATTGTTAAAGAATACCTGCCCAAAGAACTTTCAGCAGATGAGGTCAAATCATTGGTTGAACAAGCAATTAAAGAAACCGGCGCTTCATCAATTAAAGAAATGGGCCAAGTTATGAAGGCGGTCATGGCGAAACAACCGGGAATCGACGGCAAAATCGTCAGCCAATTAGTCCGCGAACTTCTTAAATAAGGGAGGCTTTTTCATGCAAATTCTGGGATTATTAGTTACAGGGCTTGTTGCAGGCATCATGAGCGGGCTGCTGGGCATCGGCGGCGCAACTGTGGTGATCCCTGCCTTAATAATTATCTACGGCCTTAAACAACATCTGGCGCAAGGCACAACTTTAGCCATGCTGGTCCCGCCAATCGGCCTGCTCGCTGCCTGGCAGTACTGGCAAAGGGGCGATGTTAAGATTGGCTGGGCTGCCCTGCTCTGTTTGGGCTTTTTCTTTGGTGGCTTAGTCGGGGCTTACTTTGCCAACATGATCCCAGACTTCCACCTCCGCCGCATATTTGGAATATTTCTACTTCTAATTGCCATTAGACTTATCTTCTGGGGATAGGTTATAATCTTGTCATATGAAATA
>JAHIUL010000004.1 GCA_018817195.1 Candidatus Margulisiibacteriota bacterium | reverse complement strand
TCTAATATAGGCGCTTGAACGTTTTTATAAAGAGATTTAACTGTTTCCGCGGCTCCCTCATTATCAGCGCCAATAACAACCCTGTCTGGTTTTTGCCAGTCATTGATCGCCTGGCCTTCGCGCAAAAACTCCGGATTTGACACATAATTGATTTTTGCGCCATTTTTGTGGTTCTGCCAGATCTCATCTATCAATCTTAACCCTGTTCCCGGAGGCACAGTACTTTTCATAACAATTATTGAATCACTTTTAACTTTTTGGTAAATATCTTTTACTGCCGAGTAAACCTGGGAAAGATCAGCCTGGCCAGTGGCTAAGGAAGGTGTGCCGACACATATAAAGAAAAATCTGGAGACATTAATTGCCTCTTCAATATCTGAAGTAAATTCAAGTTTTTTACTCGCAGTCCCTGCTCGCAAGAGGTCTTTTAAGCCTGGCTCATGAAACGGAGCCTCACCATTTTTCAACAATTGCAATTTAGCGCCATCTTTTTCAACGCAAACAACTTCAAACCCATCACTCGCAAGACAGGCTGCCGTAACTAAGCCAATATAACCGGCACCAATAACAGAGATTTTCAAAGACATATCTTTTCTATTCTATGTCTTTATAGGGAAGACGTCAATAAGCGTGGGATATTAATTCTATTTATCAGAAAGGTTAAGGAGTATATTAATAATCCTTCTTGCTGTTTGCCCGTCCCAAAGATCAGGATTATTACCTTTTTTGCCTCCACCATCAAGTATTTTTTTAGCTTCTTTAATTATCTTATCAGTGTTATTGCTAACAAGCATATTTGTCCCGTGAGATAAAGTTATTGGTCTTTCCGTGGTATTCCTCAAAGTCAAACAGGGAATGTCTAAAACTGTAGTTTCCTCCTGAATTCCGCCGGAATCTGTAAGCATAAAGCTACAATTCATCATTAGATTAAGAAACTCAAGATAGCCAAGCGGAGAAATTAATTTTAATCCTTTCATTTGATTTATGTTGAATTTCTGCATCATCTTCTTGGTCCGAGGATGAATAGGGAATATTATCGGGATTTTCTCTGAGACAATCTCGAGCGCTGCAAAAATGTTTTTAATATTTTCCTCATTATCAACATTGCTTGGACGATGCAAGGTTAAAACCGCATATTTTTCAGCTGAAAGGCCGAAAGAGGATAGAACATCTAATTTAGCTGCTTTCCCCTTATTAAATAAAAGGCTATCAACCATAATATCCCCAACCATATAAATCTTTTCTTTTGAGACTCCTTCTTTCAATAAATTTTCATCGCCGTCTGGAGAAGGCGTAAACAGATAATCGGAAATGGAGTCTGTAAGCACCCGATTTATCTCTTCAGGCATTGAGCGGTCAAAAGACCTGAGGCCAGCCTCAACATGTGCGACACGTATCCCTAATTTCACAGACACAAGCGCAGCGGCAATAGTTGAATTAACATCCCCATATACTAAGACAAGATCTGGTTTTTCTGCCAAACAAATTTTTTCAAATTCAATCATGATCTTACCAGTCTGCTCACCATGATTGCCCGGACCAACTCCCAAATTAATATCAGGCATTGGGATGGCAAGATCTTCAAAAAAGATTTTTGACATGTTTTCATCATAATGCTGGCCTGTATGAACAATCAAATGCTGAAATCTGTCAGAATATTTCTCAAGCTCCCTGGAGATTGGCGCCACCTTCATAAAATTAGGCCGGGCACCGACTACGCTTATGATTTTTTTCTTTTTATTCATGACCATTTATTTACTTCGTTCTTTGGCCGGATTCCCCATTACAATAGACCCTTCTTCAACATCCTTAGTAACAACTGCACCAGCTCCAATCATTGCATCCTTGCCAATGGTCACCCCACAAACAACTGTCACATTTGCTCCAATGCTAGCGCCATCCAAGACTTTGGTTTCTCTCACTTGCCATTCGCCAATAGCCTTTGGATATTTATCATTTGTAAAGCATGATTTTGGCCCGATAAAAACATTACTCCCTACAGTTACCCCTTTAGGAATAAAAACGTACGCCCCAATCTTACAGTTGTCTCCTATTACTACGCCATCGCCGATCTCTGAATAGGAACCAATTACGCAATTTTTACCAACCTTGGCTGTTGGATATATATTTGCATAATTCCAAATTTTGGTCCCTTCGCCAACATCTGCCTTTGAATTACCACACATAATAACCTCCCTTAAAAAACTTGAAGAAAATTGCTCATTAAGCACTATTGAATTTTCCCTGACGCAATGGCCGCCAATCCTCCCGTTGGGAGGTATCAATAACGGCCTTTTTAGATGCGGGGCCCCGACCTTTTCCAGCCCGTCGTTATACGACTTTTCATATTCAAGGACCACATCATCATAATTCAATCCCCATTTATCGCACATAGCTTTTTGCTCCTGGGCGAACGCGAGATT
>JAHIUL010000092.1 GCA_018817195.1 Candidatus Margulisiibacteriota bacterium | reverse complement strand
TTTAACACATTTGCCCCGAGCAAGTCGAGGGGCTACTGGCGCGTAACATAATTATACTACAATTATTGCATAAAAATTATTTATTTGTTACAATGAAAATTGCGTTTTCTTTTTGAAAAATGCGTTTAATATAATGTAAGAGAGGAGATTAAAGAATGACTCATAAAAAACATGTTAAATTCGGAGGAAAGATTTTAATAATTGGCTGCGGATCTGTTTCCCAATGTGCTATACCTTTGGTGGTCAGGCATATTGATGTTGATCCAAAAAATGTCACGATCATGGATTATGTTGATAATAAGAAAAGAGTTCAAGACACTCTAGACAAAGGTGTTAAATATGTCAGCGATAAGATTACTAAGGACAATTATAAGACCCTGCTTAAACAATATGTTGGTTCAGGTGACTTAATTATTGATCTTGCCTGGAACATTGATTGTGTTTCAATGCTAACCTGGTGCCGTGAGAATAATATTTTATATGTTAATACCTCGGTTGAAGAATGGGACCCTTACAAAGATGAAGAGAGGAATGACCCAACCAAATATACTCTTTATACCAGGCACATGGAATTGCGCAATATGATAGAACAGTGGGGTGAGAACCAGGGCACAACAGCTGTGGTAGACCACGGCGCCAATCCCGGGCTTGTATCCCATTTTACCAAGCATGCCTTAGTTGACATTGCTAACAAAATCCTTAAAGAAAAACCAGGCGATCCCCGTGAAAAAGACCTGGGGAAAGCCCTGGCCGAAAAAAACTTTGCTAAATTAGCCCAACTGGAAGGTGTTAAAGTAATTCATATTTCTGAACGCGATACCCAGATAACTGATCAGCCTAAACAGGTAAATGAATTTGTTAACACCTGGAGTATTGAAGGATTTTTTGAGGAAGGGGTGGCGCCGGCAGAGCTGGGTTGGGGTACACATGAAAAATATGCGCCCAAGGGAACCTACTTTCACAAGGTCGGTCCCAAAAACCAGGTTTGTTTAACTTCCATCGGTATGAAGACCTGGGTGCGTTCCTGGGTGCCTTGTGGCGAGATCACTGGTATGGTTATTCGACATGGTGAAGCTTTTAGTATTTCTGACCGCTTAACTGTGTGGGAAAACGACGAAGCTGTTTATCGCCCTACAGTGCATTATGCTTATTGCCCCAGCAACGCGGCAATTAACTCCCTTCATGAATTAGAAATGAGGCAATTTGAAATGCAGCCCAAAATGAGGATTATGGCTGATGAAATTATTGACGGCCGCGATGAATTGGGTGTGCTGTTAATGGGCCATGATTTTAAGTCCTGGTGGTGCGGTAGTCTTTTAGATATCCATGAAGCGCGCCGTTTAGTCTCTGGCCAGCAGGCAACCACGATGCAAGTGGCAATTTCTGTAGTTGCAGCTGCTATCTGGATGATTAAAAATCCAAAGAAAGGTTTCTTGCTGCCGGATGATTTAGATCATGAAGCAATATTAGAAGTTTCCATGCCGTACATTAAGCCATTTGTGTCAAAGGCAGTTGATTGGACACCGCTGAAAAATCTCAATAGTAAGTTTACAAAGTTTGATATCTCCAGACCTGCAGAAGAAGATGTTTGGCAGTTTACGAGCTTCTTGGTTGATCATCGCATGAGAGCGAATGCTGAAAAGATTAAATAAATGGCAAAAAAAACTTTGGCGAAAAAAAATAAATTGAATGGCGGACTGGAAGGGAATATACGCAGGCTTATAAAGAAACATAAAACCCCGCTGATGTTAATGAATCGTGCGGCTTTGATCGAACAGCACGCAAAATTTAAGCGTTACTTATCAAATGTTTTTCCGTACTATGCTATCAAAGCTAACCCCCACCCGGAAATTATTAAAACATTTATTAAACTGGGGACAGGTTTTGATGTGGCTAGCGGGGCTGAGATGAAGATGGTGCTTGATCTGGGCGCTTTGCCGGAAAAAGTGATTTTTGCCAATACAATTAAATCAAGCGAAGACTTGGCTTTTGCGCACAAGAATAAAGTTAATTTAATGACTTTTGATAATGAGTCTGAGCTTTATAAAATTGCCAAACATTGTCCAGGTGCAAGGGTTTTGCTTAGGATTAAGGTTGATAATGTCGGCAGCACGGTTGAGCTTTCTTTGAAGTTTGGCGCTGAGCCTGATCAGGCGATCTTTCTTTTAAGAAAAGCAAAGTCATTGGGTTTAAAGCCGGCTGGGGTTGCTTTTCATGTAGGTTCGCAATGTGTTAATGTGGAAAATTATCTCAAGGCGCTTGATATTTCCGGTTCAATTTTCAATGAGGCCAAGCAAATTGGCTTGAACCTTGATATTCTTGATATAGGCGGAGGTTTTCCTATCCGGCATTTTGATAATGACGGCCATGTTTCTTTAAAAGATATTGCCCAGCCCATTAAGAAGAAGATGCGAAGATTATTTAACAAAAATACCAGGTTTATTGCTGAGCCGGGCCGGTTTTTCGCCGGGCCAGCCGGCACTCTTATTACCCAGGTAATCGGCCGCACCTTTCGCAACAACCGCAACTATTATTATTTGAATGACGGCGTTTATGCTGATTTTTCCGGTATAGTTTTTGACCATTGCCGGTATGAATACAAAACATTGAGCCGGGGGCAGAAGTTTTTAAGCACCTTGGCTGGTCCTACGTGTGATTCTTTTGATACGATTTCCTTAAATGTTGATCTGCCGGAGCTGGATGTCGGTAATATTGTTTACGTGAAAAATATTGGGGCATATTCCTGCGCCAGCGCAGTGCCAAATTTTAACGGGTTCAAACCGGCTAAAATACTCTTCCGCTAGTTTTCCAGTTCAACCAGCGGGGCGGTCTGGATTTCCGTGCTGGTCTGACAGTAAAGAAAACTCCTGTATAAACGATGCTCGGGATGAAGGGCGCTATAGCCGGCAATGCGGGCTAGGATTGATTGGCCGTCATCGCTCCTTGGAAAAGCATGGTGGATCTCATCAAAAATATAAACATCAGCTTCTGGTAAGGTTGATATTCTCTCTTTGAAGTGTCTGGCTCCAAAACTTGAATGCATTTGAATTCTTTTTTATCCTCCTTGCATTATCGCGATAATTTTTTTGACGATTTCACTTTTAAGTGCTTGAATTTGGTGGTTACAGTTTGCTAAGATACCAGGTAAGAGGTGGTTTTTATGGCAAAGAGCAAAAAGAAGGTAAAAAATGTCAAGAAAACTAAGAAGAAAATAAAAGCAAAGAAAAAAACCAGGTCAAAAGTAAAAACTAAAGCTGCTAAGAAAGAAAAAACGATTGCTGTTGTAGATCATTTTTTTGGTCATATTTCAGTTGCGGCTTTTAAATTAAAGGCGCCGCTTAAGGTTGGCGATTTTATACATGTTAAAGGCCATACCACTGATTTTCTTCAGAAAATTGAATCGATTCAATCAAACCACAAGGATATTATGAAAGCAGGTAAGGGAACTGAGGTTGGTATTAAGGTCAAAGGCAAGTGCCGTGTAGGAGACACCATATATTTAGAACCCAAAGGGGAAACCGTTCTAGGACAGGCTATTAAGCCAATGGGCTTCCAACAGCCGATATTTCCCAAAACAGTTAGTGCCAAACCACAATTACCTAAACCGCAGGTAAAACCCATACCGCCGCAGATGAGGAAAAAACCAGGGGAATCAGGGCCTTATTCCGGGAAGAAATTTTTGAGTTTTTAAATAAATTCTGCTTACTGCTCTCTGCTTTCGGCTATCTAATCT
>JAHIUL010000091.1 GCA_018817195.1 Candidatus Margulisiibacteriota bacterium | reverse complement strand
CTGGGATGGCCTTTGAGCGTTGGTTTATAACCGGGTAGATTAACTTTGTCCGGATATTTAAACTTAAACTTTTTAATTTGGGCGTCTTTGGCAATATCAATTACCACGGGCCCTGGCCGGCCGGTGCTGGCAATGTGAAAAGCCTCTTTTATTACAGTTGGAATTTCTTCCGCTGTTTTTACCAGGTAATTATGTTTAGTAATTGGCTGGGTAATGCCGGTTACATCTGCTTCCTGAAAGGAGTCGCGGCCTATCAGGCTGGTTGCCACTTGTCCGGTTATAGCCACCATCGGAATTGAATCCATGTAAGCATTAGCAATACCGGTTGTCAGGTTAGTTGCGCCTGGGCCGGAAGTCGCAAGAACCACACCCACTTTGCCAGTTACTCTGGCGTAACCATCGGCAGCGTGGGCAGCGGCTTGTTCGTGGCGAGTCAATATATGTTTAATGGACTTTTCATTGTAAAGTTCATCATAAATAGGCAGGACAGTGCCGCCAGGGTAGCCAAAAATATGCTTTACGCCCTCATTTTTGAGCGATTCTATTAATGCTTGTGCGCCTGTGAGTTCCATAGACGGAAATTTTACCACATTTTAGGGGGTAGGGTCAAAGTTAACCCCTTAAAACTGCCCCTGTATTTGCCGAGGTGACCAGCTCATGATAGCGCGCCAGCCAGCCGGTGGTGATCTTTGGTTTTTTTGGCTTCCACTGGGCTAAGCGCATATTGATTTCTGTTTGGCTTAATTTAAGATCTATTTTCCTTTTATGGATATCTATTTCAATTATGTCGCCATTTCTAATTATAGCAATTGGTCCGCCTTCTGCAGCTTCCGGAGAAACGTGCCCAATGCATGCGCCGCGGGTTCCACCAGAGAATCTTCCGTCAGTTATCAAAGCAACTGATTCACCCAGTCCCATGCCAGCGATTGCTGCAGTAGGGGAGAGCATTTCGCGCATGCCAGGACCGCCCTTGGGCCCTTCATAGCGTACAATAATAACCATGCCGGACTTGATTTTTCTGCCCATAATAGCTTTCATAGCAGCTTCTTCTGATTCGAATACAATTGCTTTACCTTTAAACTTCATGCACTTGGCGGAAACAGCGCTTTGTTTAACAACGCAGCCGTTGGGCGCCAGGTTGCCTTTTAAAATCGCCATGCCGCCTTCTTTGTGGTAAGGCTTTTTAAGAGAGCGAATAATATCATGATCAACTACTTTACCTGCAGATGCCAAGGCTTTGATATTTTTTCCAGTAACTGTTGGATTCCCCTTAATTTTACTGCGTAGCACATGAAGTGCGCCTTGCACACCACCAGCAAATTCAAAATCTTCCATAAAGAATTCGCCGCCTGGGCGCAGGTTGGTTATGTGAGGGGTCTTTTTGCTTATTTCGTCAAAAAGTTCTAATTTAATATCAACACCAGCAGCATGGGCAATAGCTGGAATATGCAGCACGGTATTTGTTGATCCGCCTAAAGCATTGTCCATTACAATTGCATTGTAAATTGCATTGCTGGTTAATATTTTTCTGGCAGTAATATTCTTTTTAACTAGTTCAACTGCAACTTCGCCGGATTCAAAGGCAATTCTTTTCTTTTTGGCAGAAACTGCTAAAGCTGTGCCGCAGCCAGGGAGCGACATACCCATGGCTTCAGTTAAGCAAGCCATAGTGTTGGCCGTGTAAAGACCCTGACAAGCGCCAGCGCCTGGACAGGATTCCATTTCAAGACACTCAAGTTCCTGAGCATTGATTTTCCCTGAGCGATGAGCTGCCAAAGCTTCAAAAGTATCGCGTACGAGTGAGCGTCTAATCATGTTATGCCGGCCAGAATACATAGGGCCAGCTGTTACCATAATTGTCGGAATATTTAATCGACCTGCTGCCATCAACATTCCAGGTGTAATCTTATCGCAAGCAGTTAATAAAACTAAGCCGTCTAAAGCATGCGCCTGGGCAATTGATTCAACGCAGTCAGCAACTAATTCTCTTGAAGGCAAGGAGTAATGCATGCCAAGGTGTCCCATGGCAATGCCGTCACAAATTCCAGGAATGCCAAACTCAAAAGCCTGGCCGCCGCCGGCATAGATACCATTAGTAATAGCTTCTGCCAATGGCCGCATGTCAACGTGGCCGGCAATTAAATTTGTGTAAGAATTAGCAATGCCAATCCAGGGTTTCTTAATGCCTTTTTTAGTGACCCCAGTCGCGTAAACTAAAGCTCGATTAGGAACTCTTTCTAAACCTTTTTTAGCTCGATCTGATCTCATTTCTTATCCTCCTCATCTTTGATGGCTTCAACAATCCATTTTAAGGCACCGCGCGCTTCTTCAATGCCTTCTTTAACTTGAGGCGCTTTAGCGTTTTCACCCAGGGTCATCAAGTAAGCGATTTTACCGGCTTTTGATTTAATCTTGCCTAAGCGAGCCTGCTTTAGCACATCTTCGCTTAAGAAAGGCACTATGCCGAAGGCGCCAATGCCATGTACATCAATCATTTTTCACTCCGACTGCCGTGGGGCGGCAATAATGTTACCAGGTCCTGAGTTTGGACATGGCTAAAAAAATATTCAATGTGGCTTTTAAAATCAAGCAGGTCTTTTTCCCGGCCGGCTTTTTGGTCCACATCGAGCTTTTTCTCGTCATGGTCATATTTATAAACTTTAAAAGCCTTATCTTTTTGATAAACCAAAATCCAGTGCCCCCCGTCAATGCCCAGGGCCATTTTGCTGCCGTCAGGCAGGCGGATCTCCTCGCTTCTTAAGGTAATTGTGCCCACGAAATGTTTGTCCTGAAAGTTGATCTTTTCTAAGTGTTTGCTTAGCAGTGCCATGATTAACGTTATTATAAATCATGCGGCCCAAAAGCTCAAATGTATTAGGTAAAATTAAATTTAGTGAAATTTTTTTAGAGAAGCGTCGAATAAAGCTTGACATGCCAAAAATTTCACCAGCTTCTTTCAGACAAAGAGTTTATAATCTTGGGCAGCGGGCAGCGCAAAAGACAGTTGCCTATTTCTGCATGGAATACGGCCTAAAGACCAATTTGCCTATTTACTCGGGCGGACTGGGCGTTTTGGCCGGTGATACCGTTAAATCCGCGGCAGACCTTGGTCTGCCAATGATTGCCCTCGGCCTTTTATATCGTGACGGCTATTTTCATCAATCAATAACCAATGGCAGGCAAATGCACGCGGCCCAAAGCTGGGACCCCAACCAATATCCAGGGCTAATCGACCTTAAGGACTCTGTTGTTATACCGATAGCTGGCCAGCAGGTGCAATTTCGTCTTTGGGGTTACGAGGTTAAAGGTTATGGCGGCCAGATTGTCCCTCTGATTTTGCTGGATTCTTTGGGCGCCAACAATATTCCTGGGTATGACACAATTACCAGCCAGCTTTATAAAGCAGGCAGCCGCGAGAGGCTGCTCCAGGATATGGCTTTGGGCATTGGCGGGGTCGAAGTCCTTAAATGGTGT
>JAHIUL010000090.1 GCA_018817195.1 Candidatus Margulisiibacteriota bacterium | reverse complement strand
TTTTGATTGAAGCAGTTTTTATCAGTTTTTTAGGGGGAATTATCGGGATTCTCCTTTCGGCTTTAGTTTTATTTTTGATGGGAAATTATGCTGGTTTAAGGTTGGTCCCATCGCTTAATGCGGTTATCATGGCGGTCACAGTTGCGATTGCGGTTGGCATTGTCTCAGGTGTTTATCCTGCCATGCGCGCAGCGCGGCTTGATCCTGTGGAGGCTTTGAGAGGATAAATATCCGGAGCCCTCACCCCCTAGTTTTTCCCGGGGAATGAAGGTCTTGAGGCCCTCACCCCTAGCCCCTCTCCCAGGGGGAGAGGGGGAAGAAAGGGATTAATAAGATGAGATTTTTTTAGTTGTGGATGGGGTAAAGAATGTGTGATGAGCAAATAAAAGAATTTAGAAATAAAGTTTATGAGGAATATAAACCTCTTTTTGATCTACATCAAGAATTATTTGAGCTATATGGCGAAACAGCTGACAAGTGCAATGAAAAGAAAATGCCAATCGAAGAAATTTCAAGTCTACAGAATGTTATTGGATTTTTATCAACAAAGGCGTTTAAGACATACGTGTCTATCTATTTATTGTGTTTAAATGGAGCAGGTCAAGACGCTGAAATTTTGTTAAGAAGTCTTATTGAAATATTAATTAACATAAAATATCTCCTAAAAACTGATTCGGATACAAGATCAAATATGTATTTCGATTTTTTTGATTTTAAAACAGCTAGGGATATTGAAAAATTAAAAAACGACCCAAGAATCGGCAAGAGATTGAAAGAACATGAAGAAAGGTATAATGAAAGAAAGGAAAAATATTTAGAAAAATATGATATTAAGAATAAGATCAGCTGGTCAGGGGTGTTTTTGTCAGATATGGCTAAAAATGCGGATTTAACGGAGATTTATAATAAAGCCTACAATTTTTCCTCAAACATGGTTCATTCAAACATACTATGCTCTCCTGAATATATTAAAACTGTTGAAGGACATATTGATTTTGACGCTGGTCCAAGTTTTTCATGTGTTGAAAGAGTTTTAACATCTAGTCTTGAATGTTTAATTAATATATTACTAGATTTTAATAAGGTATTTGAAGTGGATAATGATCAAAAGATTAATAATTTTATTACAAGATATAAAAAAATTGTAAATAAATTTAAAGAAAGGATCAATACTGATCCAAACCTATAGTTTATTTGTAGGCTTGATTAGGAATTAAGGGTAGCTTTCCCTCTCCCTCAGGGAGAGGGCGTTGAAGAGAAGTAGACGATTGAAGAAAAGCGGGTGAGGGCTGTTTTTCCCTCTCCCTCAGGGAGAGGGCGTTGAAGAGAAGTAGACGATTGAAGAAAAGCGGGTGAGGGCTGTTTTTCCTTCTCCCTCAGGGAGAGGGCGGTTGAGGAACGGTAAACGGTTGAGAAAAAACGGGTGAGGGCTGTTTTTCCTTCTCCCTCAGGGAGAGGGCGGTTGAGGAATGGTAAACGGTTGAGGAAAAACGGGTGAGGGCTGTTTTTCCTTCTCCCTCAGGGAGAGGGCGGTTGAGGAAGAGTAAACGGTTGAGGAAAAACGAGTGAGGGCTGTTTTTTCCCTCTCCCTCAGGGAGAGGGCGGTTGAGGAAGAGTAAACGGTTGAGGAAAAACGGGTGAGGGCTTGTCGCTCGCCCGGGTGAGGGCTGTATTATGCGCATGACTTATAAAAAACGAGATTTTGCCAGGCAGCTGAGGCAGGAACAAACATCTGCTGAGGAGAAAGTTTGGCAATTGTTGCGTAAAAATCAGTTTATGGGCCTTAAGTTTCGCCGTCAGCATGTTATTGAGGGTTTTGTGGTTGATTTCTATTGCCATGAGTATAAACTGGCGGTAGAAATAGATGGCGGAATTCATAATAAACAGAAAGATTATGATGAGTGGAGACAAAGTGAGATTGAGGCAAAAGATATTACATTTGTTAGAATTACGAATAAAGAAATAGAACGTGACGGAACTATTGTATTGAAGAAAATAAAGGAGGTAATCAAACCCTTACGCCAACCCTAAGTTTTACCCTCTCCCTCAGGGAGAGGGCGGTTGAGAAAAAAGTAAACGGTTGATGAAAAGCGGGTGAGGGCTTGTCCCTCCCTGGGTGAGGGCTGTTTTATGACTTTTCTAGAAGCAATTATTATGGCTTGGAAGGATATTATGCGCGCCAAGATGCGCAGTTTCCTGACAATGCTTGGGGTGATCATTGGTATCTTTTCAGTCATCAGCCTGGTTACACTGGGCGAAGGCATGAAAGGTTTTATGTATGAGCAAATTGACAGGCTTGGTACTGGGCCGACCTACATGGAGGTGCATGGCGGCAAAGAAGGCGAGCTGGCAGCCATGGCCACGGTAAAAATAACCCTTGCTGATGCAAAAGCAATCGAGGAAAGATGTCCTTCCTGTGAATTGGTTGATCCGCGCAATATACAGTCAGGCAAAATAACCTACCTTGATAAGTCGTATACTTCTCCCATAATCTCTGGCTCAACCCCGGCACTGATGGAGCAGATGAACTGGGGTGTTTCCGAGGGTAGGTTTATTTCTCATGCTGATGTCGATGCCAGAAAAAAGGTTGTTGTGCTGGGCCAAGACCTAGCTAAAAAATTATTTGGTAGTTTCGCGGCAGTGGGAGAAAAAGTCAGGATTAACGGCACAAAATTCCTGGTAATTGGTCTGCTTAAGAGAAAAGGCACTCTGATGGGTTTCAATATGGACGAATATGTTGTTATACCCGTTACTACGGCTGAGGATGTTTTTGAAACCGACCGGTTGGGTGAAATTGGGGTAGTGGCCAAGTCAGTTGAGCTGGTGCCGCAGGCAGTTGCAGAAATAAAAGAAGTTTTATTGGAGCGGCACGGCACCGAGGATATCCGCGTTGACACAATGGAAAATTCCATGGCTATGTTGGATACTGTTATGAATGCGCTGACGGCCATTGTTACCGGCATTGCGGCAATATCTCTGCTGGTCGGCGGAATTGGGATCATGAATATCATGTTAGTAGCAGTTAATGAGCGGGTGCGTGAGATTGGCGTGCGCAAAGCAATCGGGGCAAAGAAACGCGATATTTTGGTGCAATTTTTGACTGAATCAGTGATTATTAGTTTGATGGGCGGGGTGATTGGCATTGTTTCTGGCGTTGGCCTTGCCACCTTGATAATGCTGGTGATTGGCATGCCGCTCACGATTTCTGTTTGGGCAATCTTGCTGGCTACTTTTGTTGCTATCTTTGTAGGGGTTACCTCAGGTGTCTATCCTGCCATGCGGGCAGCAAGGCTTGATCCGGTAGAAGCTTTACGGTATGAGTAGGTTTTTTATTTCTTCAGCAACTGATTCTTTGACGTTTTTATCAAAATCTACGTAAATGCTTTTAATGTTGCCTTTTTTATCAATTACTAAAAGGGTAGGGATGATTAAAATCCTAAATTTTTTCAGGGTCTTAAGCTTTTTATCATGAAGAATTGAATACTTTAGGCCATTTTTGCTAATAAAAGAAGCCAGCTTATTGCCTTTGCGGTCAAAGGAGATGCCAATTACCTGAAGACCTTTTTTGTGATATTTATCATGGAGTTCCTCTAAAAATATGGTTTCTTCAACGCAGGATTTGCTCCAGCTGGTAAAAAAGGAAAGAATGATTGAATTTTTGCCAAGATATTTATCAAGGTTGATAATTTCCCCGGAAAGCGTTGGCAGGCTAAAAGAAGGGCACTCTGACCCGACTTTTGCAGCTGGTTTTGCCCAGACAGGTGCCGTCAGTAAGACAATTAGCGCTATTACAAGTATTTTTTTAGTCATCCAATTTAAAGTATAGCTCATGTTTTGTTGTTGTCAAGGAATGAAAGCAACCCAGTTGAGAATAAAACCAATACTTAAAGCCCAAATTATGGTGCTTAAAGCAATGGTTGATGCTACCAAATTTGGTGAACTATTATATTCCTCAGATATAGCAATTGTTGAAATAGCTGAAGAAGTCGAAGCAATCAGCACAACTACTTTAGCCGTGACCCCATCAAGCTTTAGCAAGTAAACGACTAATATCCCTAAAGCCAAGCCAAGTGTTAATCTAAGCAAGCTGGCCAATAATGGGAGCTTCACAGATGTTATTTCAATATTAGCCAGGCGGTAGCCAAGCATAAAAAGCGCCATTGGAACAGTTATTTGCCCCACTAAATTAATTGGGATAAAGACAGGGTCTGGAATTTGTATGTTTAGCCAGGAAATAAAAATGCCAGCAATCGCAGCATAAAGGAATGGAATTTTTAAGACCTGCCAGTGATCTTTCTTTTGGCTGATCATATAAATGCCTAGCGTAAAGATTAAAATAGCATTGGTGATGTCAAAAATTATCGCTTTGCTCAAGCCCAGCTCGCCAAAAGCAAACAGGGTAATTGGGTAACCAATAAACCCTGAGTTCATAAACATTACAGGTAAATAAAAACCAGTAGGCACAGTTTTGCCAGAAAGTTTTATTAATAGAAAACAAATTGCTCCAGTGCCTAAAATTACCAGCAAAGCTGCCAGGGCAATTGAGCTGATCTCGCGCAGGTCAATTTGTGTTTGCGACAGCAGGACAAAGGCCAGGGCGGGGCTGCAGATGTAAATGATTAAATCAGCCATAGTTTTTAGGCTGAGCTGTTTAAATTTGCCGACAATAAAGCCAACAACAGCAATAATAAAGATCGGTGTAATAACTCCAATGATCTCAAGGATAGGCATGTTTATTTATCGTTTCCTTCAATGTATTTTCTGGCTGATTCAGCGGCAATGGCACCGTCTGCCACAGCGGTAACCACCTGCTTTAAAGACTTTACTCTTATATCACCGGCGGCGTATATGCCGTTGACTGAAGTTTTCATGTTTTCATCAGTGATTATAAACCCATGGCTGTCAGTTTTTACAATATCCTTGACAAGTTCATTGTTTGGTTTACTGCCGATATAGACAAATATTCCATCAGCCGGCACTTTAAGGGTTTTGTTGCTGTGGGTATCTTTAAGCGTTACTTCTTCCACTTTTTGTTTGCCGGAGATTTTTTCAACTGTTGAATGCCAGAAAAAATATATTTTTGGGTCTTGAATGGCGCGTTCAGCAATGATTTTGTCTGCCCGCAGCTCATCCCGGCGGTGGATAACAGAAATTTTCTTGGCGTAGCGTGTTAAGAAGAGCGCTTCTTCGATAGCAGAATTGCCTCCCCCAACAACCATGACTTTTTTGTCTTTGTAAAATGCTCCGTCGCAGGTGGCGCAATAGGAAACCCCGCGCCCACGGAACTCGTCCTCGCCGGGCACACCAAGTTTAGCGGCTTCAGTGCCAGTGGCAATGATTAAGGCTTTAGCAATGAATTTTTTATCATCAACAATTATTTCTTTCTCAGATTTTTTGTTTTTTATCTCAATTGCGTTGCCCCAAACAATATCCAAGCCCAATCTTCTGACCTGGTCCTGGAAACGATTGCTCAGTTCCATCCCGGAAATGCCCTCGGGAAAACCCGGATAGTTTTCAATGTTAAAGGTGGTTGAGACCATGCCGCCCAAGATCATTTTTTCAACTAACAAAACTTTCACTCGGGCGCGCACCGCATAAAGCGCAGCTGTTAACCCTGCCGGACCACCGCCAATTATAATTAGGTCAAAAGAGGTATCTTTCTTTTTAGCTGGTTTGATCTTTGGTTTGGTTTGCGTTTTTAATGTCATATTATTTTAGCTCCTCTTCGGTAATCACAACACGACCTTTGCCGGAAACAGAAATTTTTTGGTCTTTTAGCGAAACAATTACTTCTTTGCCGGTCAATTGATTGTCAGCTTGTTTGGCGTGAGCATTGCCTCTAAGAATTATTTTTTCTTCGAGGGTTAAATACTCAGCATTATCGCCTTCCGCTTTAATATCCTGGTAATCAATTTTTACGCTTCCTGCTAATATTAAAGTTTCTTTAGCCTGCTGATATTTTAAATTGTTACAGATTATTTTTGCCTTGCCCCAGTAAATGACTGGATTATCATGGGCAATAATTAAATTTTCCAGGCTGATGACTTCGAAAGCATTAGCTTCCAGGGTAATGGGGAAAGAGTCTTTAATATCAATAACTATTTTTGGGTTGCCTTCCAGTACAACTCTTTCTAAAGCTACATCGCCCTGAAACCTTTCCGCAAAACCAGTGACTTCGCCTTTGTTCAGCATGATGCCGCCGGTGCAGACCAATTCCTGGTCAGATAATTTCCAACTAAGATTTTTAGCCTGGAACCAGTAGCCTGCCCCTTTTTGGTACAAGCGCGGCAGGTTTAAGATTGAGTAGCGGCTTTTTTTAATTGATTGGAGCAGTGAAGATATCTTTCTTTCCAGCACAGCGTCATAGCCAATTGGTTTGTCCAGGTATATTTCTTTCTTTTTCATGTCCCACAGGGCGGCAGGGGAGATAAAACGAAGCACGGCTTTGCCTTTTTTAAAAAAGGTGCCTCTGGAATCATTAAGGGTTGCGACCTGGGTTGATTTGTTGACCATGGCGCTTTGCGCTACCAACTGCCAGTATTTAACGCCGGCCACAACTTCTTCAAAGGAAACTTCTTTAAAAGTTAAGTCAGCCCGTTTTTGCTGTTCTTTAATTGTTTCATAGATGCGGGTGGAAACATCGTCTTTTGGCGAGAAAATTGCCCAGGCAAAAATGCCAAGTATAAAAGCGATAAAAACAAATAAAATTATCTTGTAAGAAAGGCGCATTTAATATCCCAGGGCTCTTAAGCGAAGCGCTTCCATTCTTTCCTTAAAACCCGTCCAGCTGTCGCCTTTTTTATAATAACCTTCGGCTAAAAGCAGGTGCAGGGCGGCCACGTTGCTGTCAATCGCCAGACCTCTTTTGCAGTATTCCATGGCCTTATCTGTTTCGCCCATTTCCCCATAAATTAAAGCAATGTAGCCGTAAGCCCAGACATTATAGGGATCGATCAAAATCACGTTATCAAGCTCGCGGATAGCAGCTTCTTTCTTGTCGTTAAAATAATAAGCAAAAGCCAGGCGAAAGCGCAGGCGCCAATCATTTGGCTCAGCAGTGACTTTTTTAATATACATGCGCAGGCCGGTTTTCTTGAAACTGGGATCTATTTCAACCACTTTTTTCAGCTTTGCCCAGCCGTCAATTATATGATTTGTGTAGGCATAGGTTATGGCTAAGTCAAAATGGGCATGGGCATCATCGGGATTCTTTTCCAGAGCTTCTTTTTTGATTTTGATTTCTTCTTTTAACTCGTCAGTAATACGCCAGCCCTCTGCGGGCAAGATACAATAACCAAGTAACAAGATACAAACAAGGAACAATATCCAATTTTTAATTTTCAAATTAGTTTTTTTCATTTGTTTGCTAATATCCTTTCAACTAAATTCGTTGTTGATCTGCCTTTGATAGGAGGGATTACAACTACTTCGCCCCCTAAACTTTCAACCAGCTTTTTTTCCGGGAGTTTATTGATTTTATAATCTCCGCCCTTAACATGGACGTGAGGCTTCACAATCTTAATTAAGTTATCAGGCCGCTTCTCCTTAAATATAGTTACGTAATCAACGCATTCAAGTGAAGCCAGTATCTCCGCCCGTTCTAGCTCTGACACATATGGCCGGTCCTTGCCTTTTAACTGCTTGACTGAACTATCGCTGTTTAAGCCAAGGATTAATACATCACCCAGTTTTTTGGCCTCTCTTAAATAACGCACATGGCCCAAATGCAGGAGGTCAAAACAACCATTGGTAAAAACTATCCTGGCCCCGTTATTTCTTAGACCCTGGGCAATGGCCTTGAGTTCCTTGCGCAGCTTGATCTTTTTGCCCACTGGCTCATGACCTTCCAGCGCTTCTTCCAGCTCCTCGCGATAGCAGGGCGCAGTACCAACTTTACCGACCACAACTGAGGCAGCCAGGTTAGCCAGCATAGCGGCTTTTTTGACCTTTTCACCAGCTGCAACGGCTAAAGATAGTGTGGCAATAACCGTATCGCCAGCGCCGGTTATGTCAAAAACTTCCCTGGGCACTATTGGGATATGGGCTGTTTCTTTGTTTGAAAATAAAGACATGCCGTCTTTGCCGCGGGTGATCAGGACATACTGGGGTGTTATTTTTTGCATTAAGGTTTTTCCAGCCCGCAGCAGGCTTTTAGTGCTGACAATATTTATCTTGATGGCTAGTGAGGCTTCATTTAAATTCGGCGTGATGATCGAACAATTTTTATATTTAGAATAATCAGTGCCTTTAGGGTCAATGGCTACAAATTTTTTGTTTTTCCTGGCTAAACTGATTAAAAATTGGGCTGTTTCATTGTTAACCAGGCCTTTGCCATAGTCAGAAATAATTACAGCGTCAACTTGGGAAACCAATTTTTTTAGCACTTTGATTGTTTTTTTCTTAAGAGCAGGGGAGAGGTCTGTTCGGTCTTCCCGGTCAACTCTCACCATCTGTTGAGAACCGGCAATAATGCGTGATTTTAAAATAGTTGGTCGTTTAGGATCAACGATAATGTTTTTATCAGAAACCCGGGCAGTAGCTAATGCTTTGCGCAATTTGTCAGCTGAACTATCTTTGCCAATAATTCCTACAAGATAGGGAATACCGCCCAATGCGGCAATATTAACAGCTACGTTGCCGCAGCCGCCAGGCACATGACTTATTTTAGTGACTCCAGCGATGGGCACAGGGGCCTCTGGTGAGATGCGGCTAACTTTACTCCAGATGTGTTCGTCCAGCATTAGATCGCCGAATACCAAGACCTTTTTTCCGGCGATTTTTGGGACAATTTTCTTTAAACTTTTCATATTAAAATTATAACCTATTTGAACAGCCTTTTCCAGGAAAACAGCTGATTTTTTGTGTCGCTAAGGCATATTTTAGCCAAATAGTGAAATTATGCAAGTAAAATCTCGAAAATTGCTTGTGAGGAAAATATTATGACAGCTTCATTTGTAACTTTTGGACCAATGAGAGAGCGCGTTTATAAGTGGCGGCCGGCTTTGACGCAAAAAATTTATCAGGCACAGCGGATCCTGCAGTGGAGAGGTCCTGAATCAATACGACCCAAAGATGTTTCAATTAAAATAGAGATTGAATCACATCGACTTGGCTGCCGTATTGAAACTGGATCTCCAAAAGTTCAAGAAGAGTTATCAGATCTTTTTGATCTGCAATTTGATATTGGTTTTGATAGATTCGGCATAAGTTTTGCTACGCTTGGAGTGTTTCTTCCTCCTGGTTTTAATTTTATCTGGCGGACAACTGATCAACTAAAAAGAGTTTCTGCTCCAATTGATCGGTTTGGATTGTCTAGGGTTAACGTAAGAAGAATTTTTAGTCGGCCCAGATTAAAAGGAATTTCTTTAATTCCTGGAGAATCTGATCTTGCCAAACAAGCCAGAGAAACAGCTTTGGCTTTAAGGAATTTTTTTGAAGATTTAGATTATTACGAAGGCGCCTCCGCTCCGTTGCAAACCAGAATAAAGTTAGTTGAAGAAAGAAGAATCAACCTGGGGCAGTTAGGCGAACAGTTAAGGGTGGATTATTTTACTACGCCTTTTGGTCTGGTTTTAGATGGTCAGCCCCTGCTAATTCCCCGGGACAGAGAAGCATTGATGCCGTGGTTCAATATTGGAATGATTGATTTTGAGCAGTAATTATTGGTTGTTCAATATCCATTCAGCCGCTTGTTTGAGGTTTTGAGCGATAAAATCCGGGGATGTTTTGATTCTTTCTTTTTCAACCTGGCCGCGGCCTGATAGAACTAAAATATTTTTCATGCCTACCCGCTGGCCTGCTTCAATATCGCTTATTTTGTCGCCGATCATAAAAGATTTAGCCAGATCAATGTTCAAATCTTTTTGCGCTTTTTGGATCATGCCTGGCGCTGGCTTGCGGCAGCCGCATTCCTGTTTATAAGGGTAGTGGCCTGCCTCGGGGTGGTGGGGGCAGTAGTAAATCCTGTCCAGATGGGCGTGGCCGTTTAATATTTTCTTCTGAATGATTTTATCAATTGTCTGCAGCATGTCTTCGGCAATTAAGCCGCGGGCAACACCTGATTGATTGGTAATGACCACGACTTTAAAACCGTTTTCGTTAAGCATTTTTATGGCTTCAATTGAGCCGGGGATAAATTTAATTTCAGCTGGATTGTTTAAATAACCGACATCTTCGATAATTGTGCCGTCGCGGTCCAGGAAGACTGCTTTGTTCACCGTGTAAATAACTCCTCTTCCACCAGGCCGCAGATAATATGGCCGATAGTAATATGGCTTTCCTGGATGCGCGGAGTATTTTGGCTGGGAATAATAATTGTCAGATCAGCTTCCCTGGCTATTTTCCCTCCGTCGCAGCCTAAAAAGGCAATTGTTTTGCAGCCGAGTTCTTTGGCTTTTCTTAAGCCCCGCAGCACATTTTCAGAATTGCCAGAAGTTGACAGGCCAATACAAATATCTCCGGCCTTGGCCAGGCCTTCAATTTGCCGCTCAAAAACCGTGTCATAGCCAAAATCATTTGATAAACAGGTAAGAATGGAAGTATCAGTGTTTAAGGCAATTGCTGCCAGGGCGCGGCGGTTCTTTTTAAACCGGCCGATCAACTCGCCAGCCAGGTGCTGAGCGTCTGAGGCTGATCCGCCATTGCCAAAAAGTAAAACTTTATTGCCGTTTTTTAAGACAGCAACGATCTGTCTGGCAGCTGTTTCAATTTGGGGGACAAGCTCTTCCAGAACTTTATTTTTTACGGCAATGCTTTCTTTTAGACGAGACTTTATGTTTTCCCGCATATTTATTATTATACCATGATATGATATAATTTTGTATCCAAGGGAGGATATTGATATGGCGAGAAAACATGATATTTGCGTTTTAGGCGCTACCGGCATGGTAGGCAAAGAAATGATGAAAGTTTTAGAGGAAAGAGATTTTCCGGTTGACCGCTTTTTGCCCCTGGCGTCAGAGCGCACTGCCGGCCAAAAAGTGACTTTTAAGGGCAAAGAATACACTGTTGAAGAAGCAAAACCAGAGTCTTTTGAGGGTATTAACATAGGTTTGTTCTCCGCCGGAGCCAAAGTGTCTAAAATTTTTGCGCCGGAAGCCGCTAAAAGGGGCTGTGTGGTCATTGATAACACCAGCGCTTATCGCATGGACCCGGAAGTGCCCCTGGTTGTGCCGGAGGTCAATGGCCATGCCATAAAAAGGCACAGGGGCATCATTGCTAACCCAAATTGTTCGACTGCGCAAATGGTTTTGCCGTTAAAACCAATTTACGATGCTGTTGGTATTGAGCGTTTGGTTATCTCTACT
>JAHIUL010000089.1 GCA_018817195.1 Candidatus Margulisiibacteriota bacterium | reverse complement strand
AGAAAAGCTAAAAACATTTTTCAAGGTCAATTCACTCGACTCTTTTGGCCTCGGCTCAGTTAAATCTGCCTGGGGGGCAGCTGCGGCTGTTCTTGACTATTTAAGAGAGACCCAAAAGTCAGGCCTTGATCAAATCAAGCAGATTAAACCTTATCAAACTTCTGATTTCATGTTTATTGATGCCTCAACGCGCAGGAATCTTGAGTTAGTTAATACAATTAGGGATAAGTCTTATAAAGGCAGTTTGCTCTGGGTTTTGGACCGGACAAAAACTTCAATGGGCGCGCGATTATTGCGCCAGTGGATTTTGCAGCCTTTAATTAATGTTGAGCGGATTAACCAGAGATTGGAAGCAGTTGAAGAATTATTTGGCCAGGCTATGCTGCGGGCTGATTTAACTAAAGAAATTAATAATATTGCTGATATTGAGCGGGCGATTGCGCGCATTGCCGCGGCTTCTGCCAATGCTAAGGACTTAGTTGCTTTGTGCGACTCATTAAAACAATTGCCAAAATTAAAAAGTCTTTTAGCAAAAACCAATGCTTCACTTTTAAAAGAGATCAATAACTTATCTGATTTTGCTCAGGTGGTTGAGTTATTAAATAATGCTGTTGTTGATGAACCGCTGTTCGCATTAAAGGATGGGGGATTAATTAAGGATGGTTTTAATGCTGAGTTAGATGAGATCAAAAAGGCTGCCAAAGAAGGCAAGCAGTGGATTGCTCAGCTGGAAAATGAGGAAAGAAGAAGGACAGGGATCAAATCGCTTAAAGTTGGGTTTACTCGGGTTTTTGGCTATTACATCGAGGTGACAAAATCAAACCTATCTCAGGTGCCGGATAATTATATCCGCAAGCAAACACTGGTTAATTGTGAAAGATTCATTACCCCTGAACTAAAGGAAAAAGAGTCGTTGATACTTAACGCAGATGAGCGTTTGAAAGATATGGAATATAAAGTCTTTTGCGAAGTTCGAACGCAAGTTGCTGAACACACAGTTGAACTGCAAAAACTAGCCCATGTTTTAGCTGAGATTGATGTTTTGTTGTCTTTAGCAGAAGTAGCTGTTGAAAATCATTATTGCCGACCAAAGATTACTGATTCATCAAGTGTCCGTATCTCTGAATCTAGACACCCGGTGGTTGAGAAAACTATTGGTGAATATAAGTTTGTCCCCAATAATATAAATTTGGACGATAACAGCCGTTTCTTATTGATAACTGGACCGAATATGGCTGGTAAATCAACTTATATGCGGCAGGTGGCTTTATCCTGCCTGCTTGCTCAGATCGGTTCTTTTGTCCCGGCTAAACAGGCTGAGTTATGTTTGGTTGACCGCATCTTTACGCGCATTGGCGCCATGGATGATATTTTTTCCGGCCAGTCAACCTTTATGATGGAGATGACAGAGACGGCTAATATTTTAAATAATGCCACTGACAAAAGTTTAATAATCCTAGATGAGATAGGTAGGGGCACAGCAACGTTTGACGGTATGTCAATTGCTGCGGCTGTAGCAGAATTTATTCATACAAAAATTAAAGCGAAAACATTATTTGCTACGCATTACCACGAGATAACTCAATTAGCTGATAAACATAAAGGCATGAAAAATTTAAATGTTCTAATCAAAGAAGAAGGCGACCATGTAACATTTTTGCACCAAATTATTGAGGGCACAGCTGATAAATCATACGGTATACAGGTTGGTAAATTAGCTGGCTTGCCAGAAGCCGTGATTAAGCGGGCTAAAGAAGTTTATGCTAATTTGGAGATGGTGGAGAACGACTTAGGCAAACTTAAAACTGAAAACCAAAAACTTAAAACCAAAACTAAAAATTTAAAGCCTGGAGAAGATAAACAGGTTAGTTTGTTTTGAAAATTTGCGCTTTAATTACGATACCATTATGTTATAATTTTGTTATCTAAATTTGAAAGGAGATAGAATTATGAAAAAGTTATTAGTCCTTTTTGTTTTGACTGTTATTGTTGCTGGTTCTGCTTTGGCTATGGTGCCTGAAGTTATTGGCGGGGTAAGGGACGGTTTGGCAATTGGCATTATGGCTGAAAATCCTATGGCCAAGGGTGTTTCTTTCCGTTTTGGCGCAGAGGTCAACTCTGGCAAGCAACCAGTTATTCTTTTCGCCGGCGGCAAGTTCTACATGACAAATTTTGGCGCATCCCCAATGTACCTGGGCGCAGGCGCAGTTGCTTATAATGGCGACAGTAAAACAGATTTTGGCGCGGCTATCTCTGCGGTCTTTAACCGCGCTTTTGGCGTTGAGCCAATGTTTGCGGAAATCGGCATTGATGTTGTTAATACTGCCAGGGTGCAGGCGCAATTAGGTTATAAGCTGTATTAATTAGCTTGGTCTAAAATAAACAAGATGAGTTTCTGGGCCAGCCAGCTTTATGTCTTCCAGGATTGAATGGCCCATCTTGCCTGAGGCAGTGGTGCAGAATTTTGCCGTCTGAACCTGGTCAGCCAGATTTATTTTTTCGTCGCGCGGCCTTTCTTCGTCTATTGCGGCATATAATTCTTTCCACAATTTTAAAATGTTCAGTATTGTTTGATAGGTACTATCAGGTTCAGGGCTAAAGAAAAAACGAAAACCTCGCTGGTCTAATTCATGCTGGGGTGATTTATATTTTAAACCGGTTATGAGGGCAAATGGGTTTGATCTCAACCTGTTTGCCAGCGTGTTGATTACATTTAAAAAGCGACCAAAAAATATTTCTGCCTCACTCAAACTTTCAATTTTGGGCATCAAACAATTTACGAGGACCGTCCCAAGGGGGATTTCTACGCAGTCAATCCGTGATAGGACAACCTGCGGGCCATGGTAATTAATATCTGTTACCTCTGCTGCGCCAAGTAGGCTGGGTGGAGTCAGGCTAACAGAAAAGGCAGTTTTAGTTATTCTTTTGAGTCCTGGCAAGGTGTTTAAGCCGGCGCTTTCCACAAACTGCCTGGCTGCGTCATGATCATTGAGGCCAGCTATTTGCGCCTTCACCTGAGCAGGCATCTTGCGGCCCAATTCCCGTGAAAAACTAAGCCCGGGGTATGAGTTTACTATTCTTAATAATTTAGCCATGATGTTTCAGTTTTATTTCGAAAGATATATGATGAAATTTCATTTTCCCAAAAAATAAAATTCCCTCTTGATTTTTATTTTTGAGATAGTATTATAGGGCGCAATAGGAGAGTTATGTTAAGAACCATTATCCTTTGGGCCGCGAAAATTTTGTCAGTTGCCCTTGTCCTGTGGTGGACATTTTTTGTTTTTGCCTCACATGGTTTTTCCTTTGCGAGTTTAATTGAGACCAGCGTACCGTTAATTATTTTGGCCATTACAATTATTGCCTGGCGCTGGAATACCATTGGCGGGGTTTTGTTTGTCCTGCTGGCTGCTTTTTATGTTTATCTGGTCTGGGGCGCTGCGGAGACAGAAACTTATTTGCTGGTTTCAGGCCCGCCGGCTTTAACTGGTTTGCTTTTTATTTTGGCTGAAGCCTTAAAAAGGAGGTAGTTATGTTAGGGGTAGTTATTTTAATTTTAGCGATTATCGGGACGGTTTTAGTTTTTTCTCTGCAGAAAAGTGTTGTAAGAAAGAAGGGTAATAAAAAGAGCGATAAGAAAGCCCATGAGATATTAATTGACGCGGTTAAATTTGTCTTCTATTTCCTGGCAGGTTGGGCAGTGGCTGCGGCAGTTATTGAATATGCCAGTATTTTAGGCATATCTTTTAATGATCGCCGGATGCCCATTGATACAGTTTTCACCACTAACTTTATCAATATCAAGATTTTATTCTTGATTGCTTTTCTAATCATCTTATTCCGTGTCTTAGTTGCCAAAACAAACCTGTTAGAAAAACGAGCAGCCTATCTGTTGAAAAAAGCCAAAAACGACAGCGGCGATATGTTCATCCTTTTGTGGGATACTGGTTGGACGATTGTCCAGGCCAGCTTTTTCCTGTTAATAGCCTTGAGCCTTAAGCACTGGTACCCATTTTTGAAGTTCTTTTATATATTCTTTGTCATAGATATTATTGCTGCCTGGGGAGATATCATTTATTCATATTTAAGAAAAGAAAGGCCGCTTTATAAATTAGCAGTTTTTCAGCAATGGGTGATTATTAATTTAGTTAACCTGGCAATTATCCTGTTTTTGGGCTGGATATTATCAGAATATATTTTCCCGGATTTTGCTTACTGGATATTCCTGGCTTTAGCGCTATTATCTTTTAGCTGGGACTTTGTGAACAACAAAGAGGAGTATCTAGGACTGATTTAATCTCTGGCATCTTTCCCGTGAAACTTGTCCTCGCGAAAGCGAGGACGGAGGGGATCCATGTGTCATTCCCACGAAAGTGGGAATCTATTCAAATAAATTCTTCAGAGAGGTCTTTCCATTCCGGATTTGATTTTTCAATAAGATCTATTTTCCAAGATCTATTCCATTTTTTCAGTCTTTTTTCTCTTATCAGAGCTTCTTTAACATCAGTATATTCCTCAAAATATACTAGCTGATTGACATTATATTTCTTTGTAAATCCCTTGATGAGTCCATTTTTATGCTCATAAATTCGCCGTTCTAAATTATTTGTAACGCCAATATACAAAGTTCCATTTCTTTTGCTCGCGAGTATATAAATGTAGTAGGTTTTATATCTAATCATAATTAATATTATATATTATTATATAGATTCCCGCTTGCGCGGGAATGACAAACGATACGGATGTCATTAAAATGTAGTTCGGCAACAGACTCTTGGTTGACGGGTTATGTAGT
>JAHIUL010000088.1 GCA_018817195.1 Candidatus Margulisiibacteriota bacterium | reverse complement strand
GAAGGTGAAACAAATATTTTAGTTTGGCACCAACCAACAATAGACATTGCCCCCTCCCCCCATTATCTTGACAAATTTAGCGCGCCAAGAGCAACTCGACAACAAAGGCTGGCACCCTCCCCGAGTTTAGTTGTATTAGCAAAAAGTGAAATTTCCCAGCAATGGGGACGATAAATCTTTGGTATCGGAAAGCAAACAATGAATAAAGGAGGAAAATAAAATGGGAGCAATAGGAATAGGTCTAACTCTAACACCACAACGGGTAGGACGTTTTGCAGCAAGAACCAGAGGAGTTTTTTACGCAGAGGGAGCAGGAGGAAGAACCACGCCCCTTAATCCATGGCAGGCTGTTCAGGCAATCACAAATTTCAGGCCCTTATTTGATAGAAAATTCACTGTTGGATCTTGTTCTGTACAAATAACTAACCCAAACCCGAACAGATTTACTATGACAATGCAAATAGAAGCTGAACAAAAAACTACAACTTGGAGGACATTGGGTAAAAAGGTGCCTTATAGAAGTCGGCCCATGGAAATAGGAGCCGAAATTAGTTTGGCTGGCTTAACTCTGATTCTTCCAGAAAGACGTGAAACCTGTGGTCCCAATCTTGAAAGTCTTACTATTGAAGGTCATTATAGCAAAGAAATTTCTACTAGATCAACGAACGGTGTACCTACCGGACATTATGAAAGAGAAGACACATATTATCGCTTCACTTTAAAACCCAAGCAGATCACGGAAGCGCTTATTGCTGTCTTAAGAGACGCAGAAAAGAGCTAGGAAAAATCTTTAGAAATGCAAACCATGCAAACTACCTCTGTAAGAAGGATGTCGCTGAGACAATTAGTCGGGAACAAAGTATTCAGGCAGTGCTTGCGCAGATTCCATGGGAAGACCAGAAGAAACTTCGATCTTGAAATTAGACCTGGGGTAGACCCCCATTATTACGATATGTCCTTAACCCCCTATGATTTGCCATCTGATACCGATAATATCACAACAATAACAGATGCTCTTCAAAACCATATAAAAATTTCTGATTTGCCTTATTGCAGATCATTGACAGATGTTCGGAAATGCGCTTTCCTACCATGGATAAGTTTTTTTCTCCTTAAATTAACCCCAGTTCTTGGTTTTACATTTATCCCGCCCGATGATCAACAAAGTCTTGTCCTATTATTAGTGCAATACGATCACGACAAACCTATCCCTACCGCTCAGGCAAATGTCATTCCTATCCTAGAGTTATTCCCAACCGGTTACAAGCCCCCCGAGGATATTTTTAAGGAAGCATTTGAGATTTATCAGATCAGTTTCCTTCTCCTATCCGAAAAGTTTAGAAATGAACAGACTCCTTTCATTGCCAGATCTTGGATCATGGCCATGCACAGCATTTTCTTCTACTTGGGAGATTATCATCGATATGCAGCAATTCAATATGATGTCCAACCAGATACGCTCGGGGCACCAAGAATAATTCACGGCAATATAAACGGAATCAGCGTCAACAGAAAAACAATCGAACGTTTCGCAAGATACAGTCCAGAAATCCCTACTCTACCGGAAACAATATCCTGATATGACTAACCTTGTTTAAGGCTCCCCCTGCCCAATCTGGCAGCGGCCAACGGCGGTATAGTGAGAAAATGGGCATCGGCTCCCAATTATCTTGTCCAGCAAATTTAACATCAACTAGGTAGCGACTGAGCAATTTCTCTCTCCAATCTTCCCCATCTAAATCATCTGCTCGATACCGTGGTTGAATAAAATATTTATAAAACGGCGCCATGCCTTCAATTGAAGGGTCATCAACTTTTGCCGGACCAATTACCATCCACTGCGTCATTTTTTTAACATAATTCATCTCTGAACCATGAAGGGCTGGTACTATTTGAAAGCCGCCTAACCTACCCTTAGGCGAAACTGAAACATCAATTACTCCCGCGTGATTAGCGCGGATACGCCCCGGCCCCACATAAAGGCTGCCCTCAAACCGGCCGATTCCAACCACTGGCCGCAACACTTCACCAATAATCTTTTTCTCACCAGAGGAGTATTTAAGAGTAATCTGTCCGCCAAAGCGGTTTTCAAACACCATTGCCTGAGGCAGATCTGTCGGCCGAGTGACCAAAATAAAATAGGTGTCCCCAACTTTGGGCGCATAATCGGTCGGCAGAGGGAAAGCCCTGGTGCCATCCTTTGAAACGTATACTTCATTGCCAACAAATGGAGAAAATCCTCCGCCAAAAATTCCGCTTCCAGAAGATAAATTAGTATAAATTGATGAGTCCGGACTGATATAAGAGCGGTATTTTTTGGGCGGCATCAAAAACTCTTTGGGCAGGATGGAAAAAATAGTGCGGCTTTCTTCAGTCGGCTCTATTTTTATATGGATAGCATTGACCGCAACCGCCACCACCCTGCCGTTATCCATCCACTTTGACGCAGAATAGCCGTTTTTGTTAACTTTTTCCGTTGGATATAAGACTTTACCCAGAGTTTGCCAGGTCTTGCCCTCATCCTGGCTTACAGCGATTAGACCATCACCTTTGTTCTCAATTTTAATACGGTAAAGTTCCTCAAACTGGGGATTATTTTCTTGCTCAATAGCTGGGGAAACGCCGCGCTCAAGCGTAGTTGCATATGAACTAATCGCCAAAGCAATTAAAAAAACTGGAATAATTTTGCTTTTAAACATTTATCCCATTAACCAACTAGTTAACGTTCTAACCATGACCCCTGTGGCGCCATCTGACAAATAGCCGCGGCCTTTATCTAAATAAGCTGTGCCAGCAATATCAAGGTGTACCCAATCTGTGTTTTCAGCAAAGAGCTGCAGAAACAAACCACCGGTCGCAGTCCCTGCTTTGCCAGATTCAGTGCAGTTTTTTATGTCCGCGACATCGCTCTTTGAATAATCCTTGTATTCTTCCAAAAGCGGCAGCTGCCACAGTTTTTCTCCGCTCTGCTTGCCTGCTTCAATAATTTGATCAACTAACTTCTGGTCATTGCCCATGATGCCTGAAGCCGCATCTCCTAAAGCGGATATACAGGCTCCGGTCAAGGTTGCCACATCTATAATTTTCTTAACGCCAAGTTTTTTGGCGTACGTAATGCCGTCAGCCAGCACCATGCGGCCTTCAGCGTCAGTTGAAATAATTTCAATAGTTTTGCCGGAAAGCGAACCAACCACATCGCCTGGCTTTTGCGCCTCGCCGTCAGGCATGTTTTCCGTGCAGGGCAAAATGCCTACAACATTCTTGCGCACGCCTAATTTTGAAATAGCCCGCATGGTTTCCAGCACTGCGGCAGCACCAGACATATCAATCTTCATTTCCCAGAGTTTTTTTGAAGGCTTAAGCGATATGCCGCCCGCGTCAAAGGTAACGCCCTTGCCAACCAGGGCGATTTCGGGTTTGCCCTTGCCGTATTTCATGATAATAAATTTAGCCGGCTCTTTAGACCCTTTGGATACAGAATAAAAAGCCTCCAGCCCCAAGGCTTTTGCCTGCTGCAGCGAATAAGCTTTCGTGGTTACACCTGTAACTTTCTTGGCCTGAGCTAGAAGATAGGTTGGAGTAACACGGTTAGCCGGGCCATTGACCAGGTCTCGGGCGTTATTAACAGATTCGGCAATAATTGTGCCGCACATAACGCCTTCTTTTATAACTTTAATCTTTGGCCTTTGCGCTTCCACAATTATTAACTGCTCAACATTAAAAAATTCACTGTTCCTTTTGGTCGCATAACCCTCATATTTATAGCCGCCGATCAACGCGCCTTCAACTAAAGCCTGCGCTGCCTGAGGCAAGGCCAAGCCGCCCGCTCCCGCGCCATGGACAATTGTAGCGACTTTTTTAGCTTTGATCTTTTTCGCTTCAGCAACAGCGGCTGCAATCGCAATTCTCGCTTTATCAAAATTAAATTCCGGGCTTTCGCCTAATCCAACAACTAAGACCTGCGTGACTGGCAAACAACCCTGAGTGTGGATCAGATTGGTTTCACCTAATTTCCCGGTGATCTCGCCGCTCTTGATTAAATTAAATATCGCGCCTTTTAATCTTTTATCAACAACCAAGGTCGCCCCGCCTGGTTTATCCACGCCCTTAAAAAGATTAACAATCAAAAGGTCGCATTTAACGTCTAATACTGAAATATTTTCAACTTTAACTTTCATATCCTATTTCCCCCTTAAAAAAGATGGCTATTTCCCGGCGCGCGGATTCTAGGCTGTCAGAGCCATGGACTAAATTCTTTATAGTGCCAAGTGGCGTAGTGACGTTTTCCTCCTTAAGATCACCGCGAACAGTTCCTGCGGCCACCTCTCTAGGATCGGTTGCGCCCATAATATCGCGGACTTTTGCAATAGCATCACGACCTTCAACAACACTGCAGACAACCGGGCCGGAAGTGATAAAATCAATTAAACCATCATAGAATTTCTTGCCTAAATGCGGGGAAT
>JAHIUL010000087.1 GCA_018817195.1 Candidatus Margulisiibacteriota bacterium | reverse complement strand
TGACTGGAATAAAAAAGGCCGGCCTGTTTTAGTCGGCACAATTTCCATTGAAAATTCAGAATTACTTTCGCAAATGCTTAAACGCCGGGGGATTGCGCATCACGTGTTAAACGCAAAACAGCATGAAAGGGAAGCGGAAATAATCGCCAAAGCCGGGCAAAAAGGCATGGTTACCCTGTCAACTAACATGGCTGGCCGGGGAACAGATATTGTGCTGGGCGAAGGCGTGGCAAACATGGGTGGTTTGCATGTAATTGGCACTGAACGGCACGAAAGCCGGCGAATTGACAACCAGCTGCGGGGCCGGTCCGGCCGTCAGGGTGACAACGGCTCAACCAGGTTCTATGTTTCGCTTGAAGATGAGCTGATGAGACTGTTTGGCTCTGGCCGCATCTCCGGCATGATGGAAAGGTTTGGTTTTGAAGAAGACATGCCAATCGAGCACAGGCTGATAACTAATGCTATTGAACGCGCCCAGAAAAAAGTGGAAGAATACCACTTTAGCATCCGCAAGCAAGTCCTTGAATACGACGACGTGATGAACCGCCAGCGCGAAACTATCTACAGCCTGCGCCGCAGGATTTTAGAAGGCAAAGACCTTAAAGAGAAAATTTTTGAGATGATTGACCAAACCATTGACGATCATGTAAATAATTTTCTTTCAGAAAAAATCCATCCTGATGAATGGGATTTTGACGGTTTGATTGCGGCAATCAACGAAATTGTGCCTATCCAGGGACTGGGCGGGATAAGAGAAATTAAAGACCGTGCTGAGATAAAAGCTTCAATTGCCCAAACAATTAAGAAAGCTTATGATGCGCGCGAAGCAGAAGTGGGATCTGACCCCATGCGCGAGATTGAGCGGCTAGTCATGTTAAGGGTGCTTGACCACGCCTGGATTGAGCAGCTGCATAACATGGATTCTCTCAGAGAAGGAATTGGTTTAAGGGGCGTGGGCGGAAGAGATCCGTTGGTTGAGTATAAGATTGAAGGCTACAACATGTTCCAGGAAATGATGCGCGCCAGCCGCCAAGAAATTCTTGGCATGATTTTTAAGGTCCAATTGGTTGATCAAAGCGTGCCTCAGCCAAGGCCAAGCAATGTTAAATATGGCCGTCCCAACCAGGGCGGAGAACAGACTGCCCCCCGCAAAAAAATCAAAGTCGGCCGCAATGATGACTGTCCGTGCGGTTCAGGCAAGAAATATAAAAAATGCTGCATGTTAAAGGAAGGCCAATAAACATGCATGACGAATTAAAAGCAGAAATTACAAAGGTAAGCGCCAAGGCAAAAGATCTTGGCAATATTTTAAAAGTCCAGGACAAGAAAAAACGCCTGGGTGAAATTGAGCAGGAAGTTGCTGACCCAAAGCTGTGGGAAAACCAGGCTCGCGCTAAAAAATTAATGCAGGAAAAGAAAGTGCTTGAAAAGGAAGTTAGCACCTGGGAAGACCTGGATAACGGATTGGATGATCTCCAAACATTATTAGGCATGGCCAAAGACTCTGACTTAAGCGAATTAAAAAAAGAATTGGCTCAACTAAAGCACAAAGCAGACAACCTTGAACTGGCGGCCTTACTGGGCGGCTCCTATGACAAGAACAGCGCAATTTTATCAATCAACTCCGGGGCTGGCGGCACTGATGCCCAGGATTGGGCCCAGATATTGCTTAGGATGTTTTCGCGCTGGGCAGAAAGCAAAGAATACAAAGTTGAAATGCCGGAAATCTCTTATGGAGAAGAAGCAGGGGTCAAAGGTGTAACTTTAGTCATTTCAGGCATGTATGCCTATGGCTATCTTAAGGGCGAAGCTGGCATTCACCGCTTAGTGCGCATTTCGCCATTTTCTTCGGAAGGCAAACGCCATACTTCTTTTGTGGCTGTGGAAGTTATTCCAGAAATAAACGAAGACATTGAAGTTGATCTTGACCCAAAGGATTTGAGGGTTGACACGTACCGCGCTTCCGGTCCTGGCGGCCAACACGTTAATAAAACAGATTCTGCTGTAAGGATCACTCACATCCCAACCGGCATGGTTGCCCAAAGCCAATCAGATCGTTCCCAAAGGCTTAACCGCGAAGCTGCCATGAAAATTTTAAAAGCCCGGCTTTATGAGATGATGGTTTCCCAGAGAAAAGAAAAGATTGAAGAATTGTCAGGCGAAAAAAAGAAAATAGAGTGGGGCAGCCAGATACGCTCTTATGTTTTTCAGCCGTATACAATGGTCAAGGATCACCGCACAAACGTTGAAGTCGGTGATGTTCAAGGCGTAATTGACGGTGATTTAGATCCATTTATAGAAGCTTTTTTAAGGAAGGGAGCAAAATAGAAAATGTTGGATAAGATTGGCAAAGGTATATTAATCCTGGTTCTGACCGCAGCAGTGCTTTTGGGCGCTTATTTAGGCTACAGCCGCTACTTTATGGAACTGCAAAGCCGCACAGTTGAGTTATGCGTTGACTTAAATGATGTCAAGAAAATTGCAGCTTATGAAAGACAGCCGGTTGGCCCGATTTTAAAAGAAATTTATAAAATGGGCATACCTTCCATAGGCGTATTTGAAGAAACTTTGCCTGACGCAGCAGCCTTGGGTGAATTAGTTTATATAAAAGGCTCGGGCATTTACAGGTTAGGCGAAGTTAACAAAAGATTAACTGCTTTGACAAATAAGGGATTAATTAAACCGGGTCAAACGTATATTTATATTCCCTGTGAAAAAATAAGAAAAAGGGTTAATAAACACCTGGGCTTGATGGTGGACAAACAAAATATCAAGTACCTGGGTAAAGATGTGCTTGAGGTAAATGAGGCTGAGGAGGAACTGCGCGAAATTGGCCTGGGTATTTCTGAAGTGCAGCAAGAATTTTTGGAAAAAATCGGCTTTAATCTTGTCCCCAGAGTGTGGAATGACCAGCGTTATCATTTAGGCAACATTGGGCCAAAGATTGAGACCCTGGCTGATTTTGACATAATTGTTTTTGACGGCGAGGAAATTGTCGGGTACAAAGACTACATAAAAGATTTAGCGCAAGCTTTAAAAAAGAATAAAATAAAGTACGGCTATATTGAAATAGTTAAACAGGATGGCGATGCCTATCTGCGCAAGTTAATGGACCGCGACGTTATACGCGTGCACAGCGTGCCGAAAAATGAGCTTAAAAAGTTGCACAAGGATGAAGTGGTCAAGCGCTTCGTACGTGCTGCCAAAGAAAGAAAGGTTTCATTTATTTACTTAAGGCCTTTCTTGCCCCCGCAGGTTGACGCGTATCCAGTTGCTTTTAACCTGGATTATTTTAAAAATGTCAAAGTTGAGCTGGAAAGAGCAGGCTTTGTTATTGGCAAAGCAGAAAAAGTCGCGCCTATACACATTAAAGACTGGCAGCTGCTGCTCCTGGGCGCCGGTGTAATTATAGCTGGTTTATTTTTATTCAATTATTT
>JAHIUL010000086.1 GCA_018817195.1 Candidatus Margulisiibacteriota bacterium | reverse complement strand
GTCTTGTGGGTTTCTTTTTAGTTGAACCAGTTAGAAGTTTAATCTTGATATCATAACCATCAAGTAATTGGGTCAACTTAGCATAATGTTGCTGGGCAAGAATTTCTGTTGGCGCCATGATGGCGGCTTGGTAACCGTTTTGAATCGCAATTAAGGCGGCAATAGCTGCAACGATTGTTTTACCCGAACCAACATCACCTTGCAGCAGGCGGTTCATTGGATAGTCAGACTGCATATCAGATATAATTTCAGATAGAACCCTGTCCTGGGCTGCAGTTAATTTAAAAGGCAGGCTATTGCAAAAATCAGCAACGGCTTTTTGGTCAATTTTAAAAGCAAAGCCTTTATCCCGTTGGATCTTTGTCCTGCGCAATCCCAAGCTCAATTGAAAAAGGAAAAAATCATCAAAAACCAGCCTGCGTCTGGCTGGCTCAACATCAGCTATTTTTTCTGGATAATGCAGCTTGTTAATTGATTCCTGCAGGTCAGCTAAACCGTTATACTTCCGAATATCCTCAGGCAGCCATTCATCAATCATTTCTAAACAATTATCCAAAGCAGCCTGCACAATACTTCTGGTCTTTTTTGGATATAATCCTTCGGTTAAAGCATAAATCGGCACAATTTTTGGGTTCTGGCCGGTAAAAACCTCAAAGTCTTTGGCAGAAATCTGCATGGTATTATCAAAACTGGAAAATTCAACCTTGCCGGAAACAATCAAGCGCATGCCGCGGCGGATTACTTTTTGCAGATAAGGCTGGTTAAACCAGACAACTTGAATAGAACCGCTGCGGTCAGACAGAACAATTTTGAGCACGGAAAAGCGGTTGCGCGTTAGCTGGTGATCAAGGCTGATAACTTCACCCTTCACAACCTCAAAATCAGCTGGAGCTAAACTGCCTATGGGTTTGATATTGGTACGGTCTTCATAAGTTCGCGGAAAAAGGTAAATAAGGTCCTCAATTGCCTCTACGCCAAGTTTTTTAAGGAGTTTTGCCACTTTCGGCCCTACTCCCTTAAGATATTGAACCGGTGTGTCCAATTTGACATTTGTCATTTGACATTTGTCATTGTAACACAGTTATGATATACTTAGAAAGATATGAGCAGAAAATGTATTGTTTGCGAAAAAAAATCAAAAAGCGGCAATAATGTGTCGCATAGCAACCGAAAAACTAAGCGCTTATGGCTGGCTAACCTTCAAAAAGTCAACATTTTGATTGACGGCAAAAAAAGCAAAGAATACGTCTGCACCAAGTGTTTAAAAGCAGGTAAAGTTAAGAAAGCACTCTAACCCTTTTTATCTTTTTTGTACCTCTGGGTAGCGATCTCGTCCATAAACTTCATTTCCAGTTCCTGCATCATCTTATCGTATTCTTCAAGTTTTCTTTCCTTATGCTTTTCCATGATCTTCTTGTCTTTCATCGCAGAAACCAGGCGTGCGCGCTGCTCTTCCAGTAATTTACTTGCCTCAATTACCCTTTCAACCTGGGCTGACAAATCATCCTTTAAAACATCAATATGGGCCCTGCGCCTTAAAACTTTGGAGAAATCGGAGATCGGGCCGCGCTTAAATACGCCGCGCAGTTCATCTTCCTTCGTTCTTTTGTTGCGCTCAATCAGCTCTTCTTTTTCTTTTTCAGTTAAATATTTATGCTGCTCGTCGGCAAATTTCTCCTGCTCTTTCTTTTCCTTAATTTCCCTTACCTTGAGCACTGAGTGAAGACCATATTTAAATTTTTTTCCTGGTTGAGGTTTTTTTGCCATAAATATTTCTCTTAACTGAATATGCCAAGCAACTGATTAACTGTATTCTCATAATCAACACTTTCAAATGTCCCCTGCTTTAAGAAAGCGTTAACCTGTTCAATTTTTGAAAGCGCGAAGTCAATCTTTGGGTTGCTGCCTTTTACATAGGCGCCGATATTTATTAAATCTTCCGCTTCTGTGTAACGGGCCAACACTTCCCGGAGCTTACCTGCTGCCTGCTTATGTTCATTTGAAACAAGGTTAGTCATCAACCTAGAAACGCTATGCGGCACATCAATGGCTGGATAATGGTTTCTGGCAGCCAAATCTCTGGACAGCATAATATGACCGTCAAGAATTGAGCGCGAATGGTCAGCAATCGGCTCATTCATATCATCGCCTTCAACTAAAATTGTATAAAAGGCTGTAATCGTACCTATCACAGAAGTCCCGGAGCGCTCCATCAACCTTGGCATAAGCGCAAAAACAGACGGCGTATAGCCCTTTGTTGTAGGCGGCTCTCCGGCAGCCAGGCCGATTTCACGCTGGGCCATGGCAAACCGGGTCACAGAATCCATCATCAAAATTACCATTTTATTTTGGTTTCTAAAGAATTCTGCAATAGCGGTGGCCACAAAGGCGGCTTTTAAACGGATAAGCGGAGGCTGATCAGAAGTAGCGCAAATAACTACTGATTTTTTAAGGCCTTCTTCGCCAAGTGATTCTTCAATAAAATCCCGAACTTCACGGCCGCGCTCTCCGACCAAAGAAATAACGTTTACCTGGGCTTCTGCATTACGGGCAATCATGCCCATCAATGTTGATTTGCCAACCCCGGATCCTGCAAAAATGCCGATGCGCTGGCCGCGGCCCACGGTCAACATGCCGTCTAAGGCTCGAATTCCTACACGCAAAACTTCTGTAATCCTTGGCCGTTTAACTGGATCAGGGGGGTCTGCATCAAGCGGATAGTCAGTTTCCCCGACAATTGGGCCTTTGCCGTCAACTGGCTGGCCCAAACCATTTAAAACACGACCAAGTAGATCATTGCCCACCCTTACTAATAAAGGTTTACCAGCTGCCAGAACCTGCGCCCCAGGCGCAATCCCGGCTGTAGAACCAAGGGGCATTAATAACACTCGGTTTTCACGAAAGCCAACCACCTCAGCAAAGGCTGACCGGTTCTCTTTTTCCAGGCGAATACTGCACAGGTCGCCGACCGAAACACCGCCAACCTGAGCCTCAATAATTAAACCAACAACCTGGACAACTTTACCAATAACTCGGACAAGATCAGCGCGGTCAACAGCTAGATGGTATTTCTCAAAATCAATAGTCATTTAACCTTCTTCAATCTCTTCTTCATCAAGTTCAAGCGGTTCTTCATTGGAGGCAGTTTCTGGCCCCTGGACAGGAGCAGGTTCTTGAGGCTTTTCCTCTTCTTCGCCAGCCACCTTTTGCATGGCCGCTTCAATTGATTTTAATTTTGTGCTGATTTTGGCGTCAATAAACCCCAAATTAGTTTCGATAACACAACCGCCTGCGTCAATACTGCTGTCTTCTAATATGGAAAAACTTTTTACCCCGTCTAATATGCCTGTTAATCTGTCCTTGTAACGCTTCAAATACTCAGCATCCTCGCGGTTAACCCGCACAATAATTTGCTCGCGGTCTGACACCCGGGCAATTGCTTCAGCCACAATATTAAGGCAAACATCACGGTGCAGGGAAACTTCTGAGCGGATAATTTGTTCCGCAACCTTTAAGGCCAGGCGCAGGATTTCCTGCTCTGATTCTTTAATGATTTTTTTTCGTTCCTTAACAGCGTCGTTTAAGGTCTTTAAAGCTTCTTCTATTTGGGCGCTGACCTCTGATTTACCTTCTTCCCGGCCGGCTTCCACTGCCTGCTGGCGGATGCCTTCGGCCTCAGCCATAGCCTTATCAATTATTTTTTGGGCCTGGCTTTTAACCTTAGAAATATCACTTTGAGATACAGGAGCAGCCACAGAAGGCTGAATAACAGGCGGTGGCGCCATTCTTCTTGGCTGCGGCATACCAACAGGTTTTTCCAGTGTTATCGTGCCTTTATCTTCAATTTTATCTCTTTTAATTAATCCCATTTAAAATAATTTTCCGGCAAATTGCTTTTTTAAACCAATTGCCAGCTTGGGAGATAAAGGATTGGTTTTCAAACCGGCTAATAATTCTTCAATAATCGATTTCTCTTTGGGCAAACTTTGCAAGGCTTCGTCTTTTTCTTCATCAGGCATAAGGGATAATAAATAAGCAACCATTTGCGGCCGCTCATACATCAAGAAAGAATAACTCTTTTTTGGCTTAGTAGGCGGCGCTGATTTTTCTTCAATCCTGGGAGGCTCAGGCCTGGCCGCGGGCAAAGCCAAAAAGCCCTGGAACTCATTAATAACTTCTGACAAAGCCTGGGGCGACGGCGAAGGCAAATGGTTAATACCAGCCGCGATCAAATCAGCCAGCTCATCAGGCAGATAGCGCAGCACCCTGGCCGAAGCTTCCGCCCCTAAAATCGATAAAAATATTGTGGCTTTTTCTCTTCCTGTTAAGGTCATTATCTTCTTATTCTGGCTCTGTCAGCCACTTTTTCAGCATTTCAGCAACTTTTTCCGGATCACTGTCAACAGCTGATTTAATTTTTTCCACAGCCGCGGGCCTAACGGTTGGCCTGGGCGGAGCAGGTTGCCGACGCATCTGAACAGGCTTTGGTTTAGGCCTGAATAACCTCATCAGCATCAAAGCAATAACAGCTGACAAAGCAATCACAAAAATTATTAATACATTCCTTAGCCAGCCGCTGGTCAAACTTATGCCCTGATCAATTGCGCCTGTGCCTGCTAAAGTGCGCTCCACCTCACCCTTGACTACCGCAACTGGTGGAGTTGCCAGATGAAAAGGAACCCTCTGTAGAATAATTCTGTCGCCGCGTGAGCGGTTATAACCTACGGCCGCAGCCACAGCCTTGTAAGTCGTCTGTTTTACTTTTTGGGTCAAGCTAATACGATTATCAACTAAAATTACAGTATCAAGCTTCTTGACCTTAAAATCAGATTCCTTTAGCCACTGCTTTTGGATTGAATTTGCCAGTTCAACTGTTGTTTTTACCACAACACTGTTTGGCGGGTAAAAGCGGTTAAGGATTTCCTGGGCTTTACCAGTCAGGTCTTTTTCTAAATTTCTCTTGGCCTGCACCTTTAATAAAACCTTTTCCTCTTCTGTCAAAGGTTTCTTTTCTGGTTCTTTTTCTTTTTCCTTGCCCTCTTCTTTTTCCTTAGGTTTCTCCTCTGCCTTTTCCTCTACTTCAGCAAGCTTAACTATCTCAGCCGGTTTAAAGATTGGTTTTACAACCTTATATTGCCCTTCAACAGTCAAAATCCTGCCGGTATCATCTATTACTGTAACGTTTTCCGGCTGCAGATTCTCTACACTGCTGGCAACAAGATAAACAATTCCCTTAATCTTGTCCTGGCTTAACTCAGACCCTGGTTTTAAGCGAAGCATAACAGAGGCAGTGACCGGAGCAACATTAGTGGCAAATAAACGCGTCTCAGGTAAAACTATCTGCACCCTGGCATCCTGGATCGCTGAAATACGGCGGATAGTGCGAGAAAGTTCGCCTGAAATAGCCCGGATTAACTGGATACGCCGGTCAAAATCAGTTGCCCCAAGCTTCGACTCATCAAAGATCTCCCAACCCACCACTCCGCCAGCCGGCAAATTCTCTTCAGCCAAACCCAGCCTGGCCTGGTCAATATTATCTTTCTTTACAGCAATGGCCCGACCATCATCTTTCACCTCATAAGGAATAGCCATTTCTTTCAAGCGCGCCACAACATTAGCCGCATCTTTTATATCAAGATTAGAATAAACAACCTGGAATTCATTTCCACCAGAAACAACACGACCGCAGCTGCGGAAAAGGAAAAAGATTACCGAAGCCATGATAATAATCACAACTCCGCCAACCAAACCAATTCTTCTAATATCTAATCCGCCAGCCGGTGCTTCAGCCATTACTCCTCCTTGAGGTTATATCTGCATTTGGGTAATTTCTTTAAAGGTTGAGACCGCTGAATTAACTGTTGTAACAGCTAATTGAACCATTATGCTCATTTTAGACTGGGCCACCATTACTTCATGAAGCTCTGCCTCGCCGCGCAGGTAGCTATTAACCATCTGGTCTGCGTACATTTCCTGCCGGCTTACACCATTTAAAGCCTCAATAGCACTGGACAAAATATCTTCAAAAGGACTGCCGGTAAGTTCTACTCTTTGGCCGGCGGAAATATTATTGGATGGAGCGCCAATTTGCGAAGGTTCTGACACAAAGTCATCACCCAATAACTGGGCTAATCTAACTTCGGCTTCTATCGGGCCAATTGCTTCTGCCATAAATTAATCACTCCCTTAATCTTATTGGAGCTGGAGCGTGTCCTGCATCATTTTTTTAGTTGAATTAAAGGCCGTAATGTTAGCTTCGTTATTGCGTTCAACCTTCATTAAATCAACATATTCATCAGACAGCTTTACATTGGGCAAAGAAAGAAAGCCCTCAGCATCTGCATCCGGATGGCCCGGCCTGTAAACCCTTTGGAAAGGAGAACTATCTTCCACCACATCAACAACCTCTACCCCGCCTGCGGCAATTTTCTTTTCAGCCCGGGCCAGCTGGTCAGCAAATGACAGCTGGTTTTCTCCCAAAACAGCAATCCTGCGGCGGTAAGGCTCCCCATATACTGTCCTGGTTGTGTTGATATTGGCAATATTTGAAGCAATTAACTCCATGGTCACGCGCTGCGCTTGTATGCCGGAAACACTAATATCCATCGCGTTATTTAAGCCCATGGGTCATTACCTCCTTCCCTGCGTGGCAATTGTTCTTAAGACATTAAATTTAGCTGACATCAGCTTTACATATGATGAATACGCAATTGAATTCTTGGTCAGATCCGCCATTTCTTCCTCTAAATTTACAGTTTGTTTGTCAGCCCGCACCTTTGCCTGCATCAAATACTCATCAAAAGTTAAAGCCTCAAATCCAGGCGTGTCAGCGTTCGCAATGTTATGAGTGATAACTTCCTGCCTGCGGGTGGCAATTTCCATTGCCCGCTCAATATTGCCAAAAGTAGGGTCAAAAATATCAGGCACGCTTTAATTTCCCCCTCACAGTTTTTACTGCCTTGGCCAGTAAACGACAAACCTTAGGCCTGGACAACTTTAGTCTCTTAGCAATTGTTTTCTGGTTGATGCCGTGATGGTAGAAAAGTTCTACCACTTGCCGCTGCAGCGGCGGCAGGGACTCTAGCACCGCCCTGATGCGGCCTTTCATCTCCGCAAACTCAAGTTCTGCCGCAGGAGTTGATTCTGCTGAAACCTGTGCTTCAACACCAACATCTGACATTCCTTCAACCGACAAGAGATACATAAGCGCCGAAGCAGAAACAATTTTCTTAATTCGTTTAACGGCTTGTTTAAATTCTGTTTCTGTTAATTCCTTCTTCTCCAGCCTTTTTTCTTCTGCTTTCTCTTTTGCTTCCTCTCTTCTATCAATTACAGATGCAACACCCTTTTTAGCCAAATCGCGCACCATCACCTGCACACGATAAGGCACAGGACTATAATTTTTTAATCCGTCCAGCATCTCTCCACGGACACGATAGGAAGCATAAGTTTCAAATTTTACTCCCCGGTTAGGATCAAAATTTTCCCAAGCCTTCATCAATCCAACTGTGCCGTCTGACACAAGATCATCGTATTCAATGTTTGGCGGCAGGCCTTTACCAGAAACCATGGAAGCAATTGAGTGCACCAGCGGCATATAAGCCTCAATTGATCTAGGTGTTTGCTTTTTCTTTTTAACTTGTTTTGTTTTACTTTTATTTACTTTTGCCATTAACTACTGTTCTACTTTCTGTATGTCAACCGGCATAATGTCCTGGGCAGAGAATGCCCCGTTCTTTGCCAGTTCAATTGCCATCTGCTCAACCATAAGATCAGAGCTAAAAACCTTGCTTAATGAAGCGTCCTCATCTTTACTAATAGAAAAACTGGGCGCTTTAAAAGTTTGCTTTAATATCTCTTTATAAAAAATCGCCAAAAATTGCTCCTGGGCTTTTTGTTTATCAGTCGTAGCTGCTGCACCAGACGATTGATACGACTCCAGAATCCTCATTGATAAACTGTCTGACACGCTGTCAGCTCCAGAATAACCTGAAATAGCCTGCACTGCATTAAGCATTAAATTACCTCTAGATCAGCTTTAATTGCCCCGGCTTTTTTCATTGCCTGCAAAATAGCAATTAAATCCTTGGGCGAAGCGCCAATTGTGTTTAAAGCGCGGACTAAACTTGAAAGGGTTGCTCCGCCTGGAACAACCTTTAACTCGCCTTCGTTTCTTTCCAGCCTGGCAAGAGAGCGGGCCCGATAGCGCGACTCTCCCTGGGCAGCCTCCCCCTCTATTCCTTCAGAAAACAAAGACACCTCTCCAATTGTCACATCAATGCCGGAATAAGAAACAGCCACCGGCGCGATCTTAACGCTTTCACCAACAACAATTGTGCCTGTGCGTTCATTAACAATAATTTTTGCCACAACGTCCGGGACAACTGTTAAGTTTTCTATTTGGGCGATAGTCTTAACAATATCACCCTCAAACCCAATTGGCACAGTAACTGTGCCAGCATCAGTAGCATTAGCCAGAAAGCCCTTACTTGTAATGGCTGCCGCCACACGGGTGGCCGTAGTAAAATCAGGATTATCTAAAACTATGGTTAATAGCCCCTTGGAAGCAAGCGAAACAGGCACTTCTTTTTCGACCAAAGCGCCGTTAGGAATACGGCCAACAGTTGACTGCCTCTGCCTCACGTAAGGCACTGACGGCGCGGAAGACTCAATCCCCACCAGCATGCTGCCCTGGGCAACCGCATAAACCTGGTCATCAACACCATTAAGAGGCGTCACCAACAGAGTTCCGCCCTGCAGTGAAGTTGCATCGCCAACAGAAGAAATAGTTACATCAATTTTTTGGCCGGATTTGACAAACGGCGGCAGTTGAGCTGTTACCATAACCGCAGCTACGTTCCTGGAGCTAAAATCAATTGTCTGAGGCACAACACCCATCCTTGAAATAAGATTGGTTAACGCCTGCTGGGTAAAGCCAGTTTTTGAACGGTCCCCAGTATTCCTTAAACCAACTACCAGACCAAATCCCATCAGCTGATTCTCGCGAGCTTCAAGCACATGGGCAATATCTTTGATCCGCACTCTTGGGGAAACAGCAGAAGCAAACTCAAAACTTAAAGCTAAAAACGTAAAAGTTAAACTGAAAATTAAAAACGTTTTAAGTTTTTGGTTATAGTTTTTAGTTTTGACTTTTAAATTTTTAGTTTTTCTTAGAATAACCAATTTAATATCCTCGTTATCCAACCCGGCGACTCTGCTTCTGCCACTGCCCCGGTACCAATAACAGACAACTCAGCACTGGCCACTTGATAAGAATAGACAGAATTTGCCCCGCTGATATCCTTGGGCCTAACC
>JAHIUL010000085.1 GCA_018817195.1 Candidatus Margulisiibacteriota bacterium | reverse complement strand
TGAGATAAAAAGTCTTGTGACCAACATGCTTGACACTTTCAAGCACTGGCTGTTCAGCTACTTCGCTTTCTTTTAAGCTCTTGATATCTACAGAGCGGGAAACAGACCCGGCGCCTGACACACTCAGCATATCTGACATATACTTTTTGCCCTCTGCTTCCATCTTAGGGGCAGAAGCCGCGCCAATGCCCCAGCGGTCATAATCTTCTTCTTTTTCCAGGATTAAAAATGAAGTATACGGCGTCATAATGCCGTGCTCTTTGCTCAGCTTGATAATTTCGTCTATTAACTCTTTCTTCTCACCGTTTAACCGGGCTTCCGCCATCAATTCGCCGATTTTACGCGTGGCCCATAAACGCGGGATAAAATCATTGTCAGTATCTTTTTGTACAAATTTGGCTTCGTAAACAAACTTTTTCTTTTCACCGTTTACATAACCAGTCAAAGTAATTGGGGTGCTGCCATGATTTTTAAACCTCCCCAGGAGGGCCAGCTGAGAACCCCGAAAAATATCAGGCAGCACCCGAGGCTGTAGGTCATGGGCTTTAATCTTGCCAAAATCTAATTCAATATCAGACAAGATCGGCTCACTAATCTTTCTGTAAAATGACGAAACATTAACTTCAATATTTTCTTCAGGCTTAACATACTCCGGCACACCGCGATGTTCTTCTGCCATCTTATCTAAGAGATGTGTATTAACATCATTGCCAACACCGAAGACGAAAATGCGTGCTTCAGCTTTGTTCGCTTTATCTAAATTCTTGAGGATCGCTTTCATATCTGTTTCACCAACAGTTGGCTCACCATCAGTTAAAAAGACCAACATACGAGGTCTTTTAGAATCCTCAAAGCTATCAACTGCAGCCAGCAAGGCCTCATTAATATTGGTGCCTCCCCTGGCCTCGATATTATCTATAAAATTGACTGCTAACTTTTGGTTGCGCAGGTCGCCAGGGACAAGCTCATCTTTGTAAGTCTTAACATCAGTGGCAAAGCTAATAATATTGAACCTGTCACCCCTACCCAATTTGGTAACACAATATTCAAGAGCTTCTTTGGCTTGTTTAATCTTGTCCCCGCCCATGCTGCCGGATGTATCCAGCACAAAAACAATATCTTTATTAATTGTTTTGCCGGCAATGTCACCAGGAGAAAGCAGCATCATAAAATACCCGTCTTCCCCATCTTTTTTGTAGGAAAACAAATTTAAACCAACATCTTTTTCTGAAACTGAGTAATAGAGAACAAAGTTTTTGTCAGGTTTGACATTTTTGTCTTCATAACCAGCGCTGGCTTCATAGCGCTTAACACTGGCATCAACTTTGTGGCTGGGAGAATAAACGCTTTTGATCGGGGTTTTTGATTTAATGTTGGCTGAAATCGCCACTTTCTCTAATGGCTTGGGCGAAAAGCGCTCAGTGTCTAATGGATAAACATATTGATAAACACCAGCATCGTATTTTAGTGTTTGTTTATAAACTAGTTGGACCCTTTTTTCGCCGTTGGCAGGGATAGGATAAACACGGGCTTTAAACATGTTACGCCCAACATATTCTAATAAGCCCGGGTCCTTCATCCTGCTAACTATATCTTCATAAACCTGGCGGGCCTTGTCTTTATCTAAGACCTTGCCGCTGATTCTTTTGCCGTCAACATACATGGCAAAGTCAGTGATCGCAGCTTCTTCCGGCAAAGGAAAGATATAAGTGCCTTCAACATCAACATCATAATCATTCTTAAACACCTGGTCAATGGAAGTTGTCGCAACCCCATTATCAATCTCAACTTTTACCCGATGATACTTAACTGTTAATGCTGTTATTGGTTGACGTGAGCGAAATGGCGGGTCTACGACAATTAATCCGTCGGCGTACGTGATACCCATAAGAAAGAACAAACTGCAGGCTAGAAACACTAAAATTTTTGTTGTCATTTTGAAACCTCCTGCGTCTTAGACGTAGAGGCTTCAAAAAAGTTCCCGGGGATTTTTAGAGTTTTATGTGGGAGCGGACATAACCGTCGTCAGATTCGGTGGGCAAAGGCGGCCTTAGCTCGCCCAAAGAGCCCAGTTTAATGAGGAATGAAGTGTAATTATCAACCGGTATGTCAGCTGAAATAAGTTCTGCCTGGCCAGTTGATTTATTATAATCAATTTGTATAACTTTACCCCCATGTTGCTCAACTAATTTCTTTAACTGATAGTAATTAGGATTAGCAGTTGGCCCGGCTAACCTGGCAGAGCTGGCCATCATCGGAGCGCCTGCAACTGAGTCCATGGCCATACCAGAACTCGCTCCTGCACCAACTAACATTATACTACTGTCATCAATCTCAACTGGCTTTGGAGCAGATCGAGCAACTGATGCTCGGGATTCTACTTTAGCCAGCTTCTCTTCAGTTGGCCCGGCATATTTATAAACTGAATAAACAGATAAAAGCAGGACCATGGTAGCCACAGCAGTTGCCACCCGCATGGGCATTGGGAAAAAGACTTTGTTTTTGCCCTCAATCCTGGCATTAACCTGCTCAAGAAAATCACGGGGCGCTTTAACTTTATCTAAGCCAGATAAATGTTTTCTAATCTTATGGTCATCCATTAAACTAATCCCCTTAATTTTTCTC
>JAHIUL010000084.1 GCA_018817195.1 Candidatus Margulisiibacteriota bacterium | reverse complement strand
GCTGTAAAAAATGTTTCACAGGAAATAGGCCGTCGGCTGAAAAAAGGCGACACGGTGATATTGCGCTCGACAGTGCCGGTTGGGACCTGCCGCAATATCGTCAAGCCGATCCTGGAAAAAGAGTCCGGGTTCAAGGTTGGCAACGAGATCCATCTGGCATTTGCCCCTGAAAGGACAGTCGAAGGCAAAGCCATCTACGAATTGCACAACCTGCCGCAGATTGTTGGTGGGATCGATAAATGTTGCACAGATAAGGCCGCTATGCTCTTTCAGGAAATAACACCAACTATCCTCAGGACTCGAACGGTTGAAACAGCTGAGATGGTCAAGCTGGTCAATAATTCATTCAGAGACCTGATTTTTGGCTTCTCAAACGAATTATGTATGATCTGTGAGGACTGGGGAATTGATTCTGTTGAGGTTATCAAAGCTGCTAACCATGAATATCCAAGAGATCCCGTGCCCTTGCCAAGTCCAGGAGTGGGTGGTGTTTGCTTAAATAAAGACGCTCATATTTTCGATTACATTGCCAAACAGAAGAATAAACAAGCCTCCATATCTTTGGCAGCTCGCAAAGTAAATAAGGGCTTCCCGGCCTACTTGGCCAAGCGGGTGGATAAATTCATCAAGGATAAAAAATCTGGGCCAAGCAAAGACAAGATAAAGATTTTTGTTATGGGCTTTGCTTTTAAGGGTGAGCCTGAAACCTCGGATATGAGGTATTCTACGACCTTGGATTTCGTTTCTCCTTTGCTAGCCGCCGGCTATGAATTACACGGTTATGATCCTGTTGTCCCTAAAGATGAGATCGAAGAGGTTGGCGTCAAATTTTGTGCGTTGGAGGAGGGGTTCAAGAACGCTGATGTGGTCGCGATCATGAATAACCACCGTTCGTATAAAGACCTGGATATTTTTAACCTGCTTAATCTGGCCCGAAAACCGGTGCTTTTCCTGGATTCATGGCACTTTTTCGAGCCCGCTGAATTTAAGCGGCAAGACGGAGTAATTTATTCAAATCTGAGCTTGTGATCAATGGAACATATAATTAATAAATTTAGTGTTTTCGTGTTTGATTGGGATGGAACGCTGTTCAACTCCATGCCCATAAAGATCAGGAACCTGGGCGTGGTTTTTTTCAAACACTTTGGCTGCAGCAGGGAAAAAGTGGAGGAGCTTTACCATCGGTACTCAGGCATACCCAGAAGAGAACTGTTTAATAGGATCGCTTTTGATGCCTTGGGCAGAGAATTGGGGGATACTGAATTTGATCAGCTGAGCGATGAGTTCACCAGATCAAATCTTAGCGAACTGTCAAGGTCCGGACAATTGTTTGACTGGACGGATAATGTTTTAGAATCCCTGAAAAATGCCAATAAACGTACTTTTGTTTCCAGTTCGGCACCGCAAAAGGAGCTTGAATCGATCATAAATAATCTGAAGATCAAAAGTTTTCTTGATGAAGTAATGGGCTCAAAGCCTGATTTTTCAAAGGGTGAGGAACATATCCAATATTTGTTAAGTAAATATGACATTGCCAAGGAAGAGATTATTTTCATTGGTGATGAACTTAATGATGTTAGATTGGCTAAGGCGGCCGGTGTTCAGGTAGGGGTCATTACTAGTTCAAAAAGCAGAGAAGCCTTTTTGCCGCTCGAACCGGATTTCATATTCGATGATCTGAGCGTTTTAGGAGGGAGAAATGGCTGAAATAATCGCTGAAATTTGCCAGAACCATAGGGGTGATCGTGGCCTGCTGAAAGAGATGATTTGGAGCGCGGCGGAGTCCGGCGCTGACATTGTTAAAGGCCAGATCATATTCTCTGAGGACCTGACCTACAGGGAGCGTTTTGAAAAGGGCAGGCAGGAAGGCGATAAGAAATCAGCTATCAAGCGACCTTATAGGCCGGAATATGAAAGGTTGAGTAAGCTCGACCTGACTGAGGATGATTATCATTTCTTCGTTGAACAAGCTAATAAGGCTAAAGTGCAACCGATGTTCACTATTTTTTCCCGAAAAAGGATCCCTCTAGCGAAGAAGACCGGTGTCAAGTTGATCAAAGTGGCAAGTTATGATTGTGCCAGCTTCCCGTTCTTAAAAGAACTAAAGGACAACTTTGAAAAACTGTATATTTCCACCGGCGCGACCTTCGATGAGGAAATACGGCAGGCAGCTTCGCTTCTGGCGGATGCTGATTTTGTTTTTCTTCATTGTGTCACGCGTTATCCAACGCCTTTGAGTGAGCTGAACCTGTCTAGACTCGGTTATTTGCGCCAGTTCACTGACTCAGTTGGCTTTAGTGATCATTCCCTGGTCAAACGCGACGCTTTGAAGGCTTCGATCAGCGCGCTGGCTAGCGGGGCCCAGATTATTGAACGCCATTTTACGATTTTGGATAAGGCGGAGACTAAGGATGGACCTGTATCCTTGAACCCGGCGGAGCTTAGGGAACTGTCCAATGTTGCTAACCTCCCGCTGCAACAAGTGCAGGAGTTGGCTAAAGAGATACCTGAGTACGCTGCGATGACCGGCAGTGAGAGTCCCGGCTTGTCTGATGAGGAATTACTGAACCGCGACTACTATCGTGGTCGCTTTGCTTCATTTGTTCGGTCTGCGTTGAGAAAACCGATCTATAATTGGGAAGAGGATAAGACAGCATATGAGCAATAGATACGCTGTTATTTTAGCTGGCGGAAAAGGTAAAAGGCTTTGGCCGGTCAGTACGGATGCTTTGCCTAAGCAGTTCCTGAAGCTAGTCGACGATAAGACACTGCTGCAGGCTACGTTCGAAAGGCTTGCTTCATTTATCGGTCCGGCTAATATCAGGATATCAGTTCTGGAGGAGTTTAGACCGCTGGTTGAGCAGCAGTTACCTTTCTTAAATAATGAGGCGATCATCGTTGAACCGGAAGGTCGTAATACCGCGCCAAGCATTGCCCTGGCGGTGATCTTGATTCAAAGAAAGGATCCTGACGCAGTGATTGGGATATTCCCTGTAGATCATTATATCCCATCAGAATTTTCAGGGGATTTCCAAAAAGATATTATGACAGCATATGATTTTGCCGCAAACAATGATCAAATAGTGACAATAGGAATGGAAGCAACATCTCCTTCTACAGCTTATGGATATTTAGAATATGAGCCTGGCAGGCAAACCGACAAGATTTATAAAGTTAAAAATTATCTGGAAAAACCTTCGCAGGCTGTTGCTGAGAAATTGCTCAATGGAGCGACTTGTTTTTGGAATGGCGGTATTTTCGTTTTTAAGGCCAACGTTTATTTGAAAGCGCTCAAACAGCACCTGTCTGAAACATATCGACTTTTACACGAGTTACCTCCAGTTTGCTCGAGTGACTATTTTTCGCGCTTAAAGACCAATTACGGGCTGACGGAAAAAGGATCAATAGACCGTGGGCTGATGGAAAAGCTCGATAATGTCCAGGCTGTTAAAGCTGGGTTTAAGCGTGTGGACCTGGGAAATTTTGAGGTTCTTTCAGGGCTTTGGCAGAAGGACAAAGATCAGAACAGGAACTGTGGTAACGCATTGTTTATTAGTAGCAAGGAATGCATATCTTATGCAGATTCAGGCCGGATAATCTTCAATGAGTGTGATGGCATAGTTGTTTTGCAGGCCGAAAATAACGTTGTTGTTTGTCCGAGAAATAAGCTTTTAAACTTGGATCAGGTCAAGGAGCTGACTGATGGCAAATAAAAAGCCGATGATCTTAGGGATCATTCCTGCGCGGGGCGGCTCAAAAGGCATCCCCGGCAAGAATACCAGGCTGTTTGGCGGTTTGCCGCTTTTAGCTCATACCATAAATGAAGCTAAGAAGAGTAAATATCTTTCGCAGGTCATATTGTCAACCGATTCTCCTGAGATCGCTGAAGTGGGTAGGCAATTTGGTGCTGCGGTGCCATTTTTAAGACCGGCTGAGCTGGCGACCGATGTTATTTCGGTTGTCCCGGCTCTTCAATATTGTCTCAACAGAATTGAGCAGGATAAAAAACTGCACGCAGACTATGTTGTAATGTTGCAGCCGACGACCCCTTTGCGTCGAGTGAAGGATATTGACGGTGCGATCAAGCTTCTTTTAGACACGATGGCTGACTCTGTTATTTCTGTTTCTCCGGTCATGCAGCATCCTTACTATATGTATTATCTGAATGGGAAAAACAAGGTCAAGCCTCTCCCCGAGGCAAATAAAGCGATAGGGAAGAGAAGGCAGGATTTCCCCGAGGTGTACATCCGTAACGGGGCGGTCTATGCGGCTAAAAAAGAGTTTCTTGAGAAAACAAGATGCATTTATGATGAGAATTCTGTTGCTTATGTCATGCCGGCTGAGAGGGGCATCAACATTGATGAGGAAATGGACTGGGAGCTCGCTGAACACTTTTTACGAAAGAG
>JAHIUL010000083.1 GCA_018817195.1 Candidatus Margulisiibacteriota bacterium | reverse complement strand
AGCAACTATTTCAGAAATTGAAGACAAGGCTTTAAACGGGATTAATTTTCTTCTCAATTTATCGTTTGGTGCAACCAAGGACCAGGCTAATCTAAATTGTTTGCCTTCCTGGGCTAGTTTGTTAATACCAGCAATAATGCCAATAGTTGAGATCGACGTCCTGCGCGCGCCGATGTTTAAGCCGCATTCATCGTTAAGAATATAAGCAGCTTTAATAACATTATCATAGTTAAGAAATGGCTCGCCCATGCCCATAAAAACAATGTTTGAAATTTTATTTTCCTTGGCAAAATAATAAACTTGGGAAAGGATTTCTGCTGTTGTTAGGTTTCTTTGAAAACCCATGGTGCCGGTAGCGCAGAATTCGCATTTGATAGGGCAGCCAACTTGGGTTGAGACACATAATGTTTTTCGTTCATCCCCACCGTAATCCATGAAAACTGTTTCAATCCTTTTGCCATCTCCGAGCTCAAATAAAGCTTTTTCAACGCTTTTGCTTTTTTCTGTTTTAGAAAGCGAGATGTTTGAAATGGTAAATAGTTTTTTTAAGAGTTCTCTTTCTTCTATTTTTATTGTGGTTAGTTCATTAAAATCTGTTTGGAATTTGCTATGAATAAACTTGAAGATCTCTTTGGCTTTAAAACGGGAAAACCCAAGATCTTCGCAAATGTCTTGCAGTTCTGATAATGTTTTTGGCTTTAGGTCCTGCATATTATCATTTTACCATGTATGTTATAATTAAAGCATGATTAAAAAGAAAGAAAAAATCTTCATCTCGGTTATTGGCGGGGATAAGGAAGCTTCACCAGATGCCTTAAAAAACGCGGAAGAAGTTGGTAAATTAATTGCTAAAGCTGGCGCTGTTTTAATTTGCGGCGGCTTAAAAGGCGTAATGGAAGCTGTGGCCAGAGGTGCAAAATCAGAAAATGGCTTGACCATTGGCATTTTACCAGGCGGCAAACGAGAAGAAGCTAATCCATATATTGATATTCCTATTGTAACTGGTTTAGGTTACGCAAGGAATAAATTAGTGGTTAAATCTAGCCAGGTTGTGATTGCAGTTGACGGCAAATACGGAACTTTATCAGAAATTGCTTTTGCCTTAGGTTACGGCATCCCAATTGTTGGGCTTAATACCTGGCAATTGATCAATAGCGAAGGCAAAGTTGACCAGACAATAAATTATGTTCGCACCCCGGAAGAAGCAGTTAAAACTGCGCTTGAACTTGCTAAAGAAGCTTATAAGCCTCGTTCTAGGGAAAAAGGAATTTAGTTATTCTCTTTTAAACCAGGTTTCCTCCCCGTTTCTTTGCCCGTCTGAGCTTTCCGCAACAGGTGTTATGTAATAATAAACGCCTGTTTCAAAAGTTACTAGGTCATGCAGCGTAACTGTTACTGAGCTGATGCTGTCAGTAAAGGCCGACGGATAGGCTGAAGCACGGAATTCATTACTATTATCATCAGCAGGTACAGGCAGGGTGCCACTGCCTCCAGCTTCAACTGAACCGCAGATAATTGAATAACTTAAGCCGGCTAACACATTGCCATCTTCATCTAATACTTTGCTAATAACAACTTCAAGTGTTGAAGTAGAAAAAGTTGCAGCTTCTGAGGTTGTTTTAAGTCCTTCGTTTGAGGCTAGAGCAGTGTCGTTATAACTACTGATCTTTGCCCAATCAGTTAAAACATAGCTTGTGGTTAAAAAGAAATCTTGATAGCCGCCGCCGGTGAAATGAACGCGTAGTGTGAAAGTATCGCCAACATTCATAATAGCGTGCGGACAAATGGATATTATCCAATGATTATTAGACAAAGTAGTTGTCTTATATAATTGGTGGCCGGCGTCTTTCCAAAGAGAATATTCTGCAGGGTAATTTGTTGGCGAGCCAAGAGAATCTGCCCAGCGAACAGTAGCAACGTCACTAATGCTAGCAGGGACACTTAGACATTCAACGCTGACAATTTCACTCTCGTGGCCGGAGACCGGGTAGACATGCAGACGCATAGCAATTAAATCTTTTGCATCATCTGTTGTATCATGGTTTGCCCAAATATTGCTGCTGATTTGTACTGATTCAACTGTATTACTGGTGACCGTAGCGCTGCTGGGGGTAGCGATAATTCCGTTACGGTAACCATCGTTATCTTCGTCAGCGTCAAAAAGATTTGGGATACCGTCTTTATCCATATCCGAACCTTCGCGTGTGGCAATGCCAGAGTTTTCCTGTTTGCCAGCATTGCCAGCGCCAAGAGGAATACCATTAGTGGCTTTAGCTGTGTCACTTAGATTGGCAATTGAGGTCGGTTCTGTCACTGGCTGAGCTGTTGATTTTGAGGTATCGACAACAATATTTCCTAAATTGGTGTCTTCAGTGGGTTTAATTCCTATCACGACCTCAGAGCTGGAAGCATCACCAACCATAACAATTGGTCCAAAGTATTTCGCATCACTGTCAATTAAACTGACTTCATATGATGCGCCTTCAGGAAGATCGATTGAAAAAATTCCGCTAGAATCAGTAGAGGCGTAATAAGTCTGGCCATTGCTATCAATTGCTACTACTTTATAGCTTGATATAGCAGCATAACTTTTTATTCCCGCGCTGCTGATGCTTCCAGATGATAAAGAGCCAGAGAGATTAATTGTGCTTGAGGTGGGCAGGGTAGTGGTGGTAATTGAGAGTGTTTCTTGTTGTTGTCCGCAACTTGTTACAAAAAGACTAATACCAAGAACAGAAATCAGAATGATGAAAAATAAATCTTTTGTCATTTTTTCCTCCAATTTTTGTGGCCTAATTGGTATTTTATTCTTTCTTTGCGAATTGTCAAGGTAAAACTGTTCTCTTTCGAATTATTTCACATGTCAGCAGTTTGTGCTAAAATATGAATAACATGACCCAACGACAAGAAGCCCTCAAAGGTAATATTACTAAGCAGATGTTGCGAGTATCCAGCGACGAGAATCGTTCCCCAGAAGAAATTCGCGTTGGTGTTGCTCAAGGTGTAATTGCCATACCGTTCAATCCTCTTCATAAGAACTGTCAGGCTATAGGCGTAGGCAGAGGCCTAAGAACAAAAGTTAACGCTAATATTGGCACATCTGCTGATTTCCCCAGTCTTGATGATGAATTGGAAAAGCTGGAGGCTGCACTTGGAGCAAAAACAGATTTTGTAATGGACCTATCAACTGGCGGTGATGTTACTGCTATTCGCCGAGCAATAATAGCAAAATGTCCTGTTCCATTAGGCACTGTGCCGATTTATCAGGCTATGTTGGAAAATAAGATGACGGTTGATGGTATGTTTTCTGTGGTTGAGCAGCAGGCGTGTGAAGGCGTTGATTTTATGACTATCCATTGCGGCGTAACTTTTGAAACTATTGGCCGCCTAAAAAAACAACCGCGATTAATGGGGGTCGTTTCCAGGGGTGGAGCATTGCTGATGAAATGGATTATTGAAAACAAAGAAGAAAATCCCTTTTATCAGCAGTTTGATCGTTTATTAGAAATTTCCCAAAAATATGATATTACGCTTTCTTTGGGGGATGGGATGAGACCAGGATCGATTGTTGATGCTGGAGATCAGGCGCAGATTCAGGAGCTTGTGGTTCTTGGTGATTT
>JAHIUL010000082.1 GCA_018817195.1 Candidatus Margulisiibacteriota bacterium | reverse complement strand
TTTCTGGCCTCTAATAATGTAGATCTTGCCTTCTATCCTTGCAATTGGAACTATTTCACCCATCGCCTACCTCCTTTTTTGGCCACACTTTGTGACATTAAGGGTGTAGCAATGTTATTACCAAGCTTAGAAAATAGAGCGTAGAAAGTAGAAAATAGGAAATTATTGCTATAAAAACAACAAAAATTGATACTGCTAAGCTCTACGCTCTACTCTCTACTTTCTACTATGGGTGTCGAAATTACGACAGTGCGCCGGATTTAAAAAGGAAGAAAAGAGACAAAACGTATAAAATCATTATGACATAAGAGGAGAGACCGTTGACAAGACGCTTTCTCAGGGTTACGTATGCAACCAACATAAGCACAGCGCCAAAAAGCGCAGCAAAAATCATGCCTGAAGAAACAGCCGCAAACAAAGATCCCTGCCTATAAAATATGTCCACAAAAAATATTAATGACACATTAAAGATATTACTGCCCAACAAATTCCCTTTGGCCATTCCAATTTCGCCAAGGCGCAGGGCTGAAATAGAAACAGTCGCCTCAGGCAAAGTCGTGGCAAAACCTAAGAACAGAACGGCCACAAATGTTTTTCCCCAACCCATGACCGCAACAATATCACCGCCGATAAACGGCAGCCAGCTGCCTGCAGCAATTACAATCAATGCCATTATAAAAAAGCTTAGATATATCCGAAAATTTGACAGATGGCCATATTCTTCTTCAACCACAATTTCATCAGCCTTACTATGGGTAAAAAGATATCGCTGAAAAAGCATAAAAAGGAAAAACATTATTAATGAATAAACTGAAATGCCTAATATATTTAAATCAATGCCAAAACGGCTCAATAACAGTGCCAGGGCAACAAAAACCAACATTACGACACCAAAAAATGCAGAAAGGATATTGCTTGGCTGAGGCTTTAAAAAAATAGACCCTTTGCCTCTCAGTCTCCAAAACATATCAAAAAGCGCCAAATTGAACATATTGATCATGCAGGCGCCCAGGATATCGCCAAAGGCCAGGTCTGGAACATTGGCAATTGCCGCAGCGGAAATACCATTAGCCATTTCAGGCAAAGAAGTAATAATTGCTAAAAGAACAATGCCTATCCAGGTGCGGGACAAGCCGGTTTTCTCCGCAATTGCATCACCGTATTTTGTCAGTCTTTGTCCGGCAAAAAAAATAATCGCAGCGCAAATGATAAATTTTAGCCAAACAATTAACATTTCAAGTGTATTGTATCATGCCAACGACAATACTAAAATTCAAAATCAGGGATTGATAAATCAGGCGGGTCGCTAAAATAGAGGATTGTAAAATTTGCCGTATCTGTCCCACCCGCAGCTACTTCCACTTCCTGTGAGGCAGGCCGATAAACTTCTGTTTGCATGGTCCAAGCTTCATAAGAGCCGGGCGGAACATTGGAAATTGAGTAATAACCGCTTGAATCGGTAAAATCAAGCAGAGCGGTATTTTTTAAATAAACCTTCATACTGGGAACTATTGTACCTTTGCTGTCCAATACCCTGCCAATTATCCAGCCTTTGTCAGTTATCGTCACACTGGCAGTTGCTGACATTGATTCATAGCTGGCAACCACTGTGCCGCTACCAGCAGCTGAACCTGCGCTAAAAAGACCATCTGAGCTTATAGTGCCAATGCCGCCTGTTACACTCCAGGTGGGACTAACTTCAATAATCATGCCCACGCCGTCATGGCCAACTACAGTGAACACCTGAGATTTATTTACGCCAACCGTAACTTTGACGGGAGAAATTGAAAGACTGGCTAAATCACCAGTAACATCACCGCAACCAGAAATAAAAATGATAAATGAGCAACAACAAATGAGAAATGAAGGTAAAACTATTTTAAACAAGAAGCTTGCCATTCTTGACCACAACTTTCCCGCCAACAACAGTATATAAGACCTTGCCATTTAACTTAAAACCGCCAAAAGGAGAGTTTTTACTCTTTGAAGCAAATTTCGCAGGATCAACTGTCCATTCTGCTTTAGGATCAACAATGATAACATCAGCGTCTGACCCGACTTTAAGGGTTCCCTTATTAAGATTAAGTATCTGCGCAGGGACAACAGTAAATTTTTTAACTAAATTTTTCAATTTTAACGCTTTTGTTTCTGCCAGGTTAGTTAAGGCCAAAGCTAAGGCTGTTTCAAAACCAACCATGCCAAAAGCTGCGCGATTAAATTCCACATTTTTTTCTTCAATATTATGCGGCGCATGGTCAGTGGCAATTACATCAATTGTGCCGTCCTTTAAGCCCCTGATAATTGCCTGCACATCTTTTTTGCTTTTGAGCGGCGGATTAACTTTTGCATTAGTATCATAGTTTCTAACAGCTTCCTCTGTTAAACTAAAATAATGAGGGCAGGTTTCGCAGGTAATTTTTACTCCGCGGCGCTTGGCCCTGCGGATTAGCTCAACTGATTTAGCGGAAGAAACATGGGCAATATGGACCAGGCCAAACTCTTCGGCCAGCATTATGTCTCGAGCTACCATTATTTCTTCTGACAAAGCAGGAATCCCCGGCAAGCCAATGGCAGTTGAAAGAGCGCTTTCATTCATCGACCCGCCATGAGCTAAACCTTTTTCTTCGCAATGGGAAATTATTGGCGCGCCGAATTGTGCAGCATATTCCAGGGCCTTGCGCATCATGCCGGCATCTGCCACAGGATTGCCGTCATCAGAAAAAGCTATTGCCCCGGCCTCCCGCATTAGGCCCATTTCAGCCAGTGCCTCACCCTTAAGCCCCACAGTTATGGCTGCAACAGGATAAACATTAACTGCACCTTCTTCTGCTGCCTTGCTTAAAACATACTTAACTGCGGCTGGAGTATCAATCACAGGACTGGTGTTGGCCATGCAGCAGATAGAGGTAAAGCCGCCCATTGCGGCTGATCGTGTTCCTGAGAAAATCGTTTCTTTATCTGGTCGTCCTGGATCCCTAAGATGAGAATGCATATCAATCAATCCTGGTAACACCAGCATCCCCTTCGCGTCAATGGCAGGCGACTGGCGAAGGGTGAGACGTGACTTCACCGCAGTCACTCTCCCATTTTCAATTAAAACATCCCTCACTCCATCAACATTTGAGGCCGGATCAATTACTCTGCCGTTTTTAATCAAAATTTTCGCCATTACATCTTTATCCTTTTTCGCACCTGAGAGATAATTCCGCCAAGGAGCCTGTCTTCCTTGCGGTCTTTCTTTTTATTCTTCTCTTCGTTCTTTAATTTTCTTAAAGCCTGCATAGCGGCGCGTTGTTCTGATTCTTTTTTATTGCCGCCCTTGCCTACACCAAAACGCTTCCCTTTAATCTTAACTTCCATCCAAAAAACACGGCGATGCTTTGGCCCGGTTTCCTTCACAACCTTGTAGCGCGGCAGTTCCCATTTGCGTTTTTGCGTATACTCCTGCAGAGTTGATTTATAATCGCTGATATAGCCTGCGCGGGAGTTTTTTTCAATCTCACTTTCCAGGCCGCGTAAAATAAGTTCGCGTGATTTGCCAATACCTGCATCTATGAAAACAGCTCCAATTAAAGCCTCAAAAGCATTGGCAATGTTTGACTTGCGTTTCTCACCGCCAGTGCGTCTCTCGTTAGCGCTCATGTGAAGATAGCTGCCGAGGTTAAACTTGCGGCCAACCAACGCAAGCGTATCATCGGAAATTACTGAAGCCCTTATTTTGGTAAGATCCCCTTCAGCTTTTTCCGGAAATTTGTGGTAGAGATATTCGCTAATAACCAGCTTTAGAACCGCATCACCCAAAAACTCAAGGCGTTCATTGTCCGGAACTTTTCTCTCGTGGCCAAATGAACTATGGGTCAATGACTGGTTAAGTAAAGTGCGGTTTAAAAAAGCGGCGCCTAGTTTTTTCTCAATCTCCTGCAGTTCTTTTTCTCTTTGTGGGGAAATATGCTCCATTTGACATTATATTCTACATTATATACAATATAATTTCAAGGAGAAGGTGATAAATATGACAATTCTCTCGCCGATTATGAGTTTTATTGTGGATAAGGAAGTTGGTTTTCCTATCCCATCAGAAAAAGAAAAAATCAATAAGGCCTTAAAACGCTATAACTTTTTATTAAGCAAACACCCTAACCGCTCTGATGCCCCGGAAATTATGTTTGGTATTGCCGACATGTTAGTTGGCCGAGGTGAGGCCAAAGACCTGGTTCAAGCTATGAAGTTTTATGACCAGATCCTGCTGCGCACTATCCCGGAATATTTAAGAGCGCGCGTTTTAGTAGGTAAAGCCGAGTTAATGATCGGCGACCCCGCTGAGTTTGACAATGCTATTTCCTTATGCGAAAGGGCCCGTAAATTATTAGGCAATGATGTAGCTGACTTTTTTGCCGCTAAAACTTATATTGTTGAAGCTGAACTGCGTTTAGCCAGGCGCGCCAAGGGTGACTGGGCCAAGGCCCTTGACCTAATCAATCAGGTGGTCAAAGAAAAAGAAGCCCACTGGTATTTCCGCGGCCGAGCTTTATTAGCTAAAGCAGAAATAACCTTTTATCAAAGCCCCAACAAATTAATTCAAGCATTAAAGTTTGTTGAACAATCTCAAAAGGAATTAAAGCTTCGACCGGAAGATTATTTTGCCAACAAGGGCAAAATACTTATAGCAGAAATATTAACCCGCAGGGCCAAAGCCAGGGATTTCTACAGGGCGGAAAAATTCTTAACAGAAGCTATTAAAATGCCGATTGCTTATAAAGATCTTATTGCCAGGGCAAAACTTGACTTAGCAGACGTAGTTACCCACCCTCGAGCAACCAAGCTGCTTAAGCAGGTATTACAAATGGAAGGGCTTGATCCATACTTGATTGAAAAAGCCAGCATTATTGAAAAGGCTTTAAACGAAAGAGAAACTGCCAAGCCAGCCAAAGCTAAGCTTAAAAAGAAACCCAAGCTAAAGAAAAGAAAGAAATCGCGCTAATGGCTCAAACTATTGCTGAAAAAATTCTCTCCAACCATTCTGGCAAAACAGCTTACGCTGGCGATATTGTCATTGCTGACCTGGATTACATGATTGGCCAGGACGGGACCTCTGGCGTGGCCATTGATTCTT
>JAHIUL010000081.1 GCA_018817195.1 Candidatus Margulisiibacteriota bacterium | reverse complement strand
CCAAAGCTGCCGCCTAACACAAAAGCCAGGCCGGTTTGCATTAGTACTCGCTTGTAAGAAATCCTGTAATGGAAAAATAAAACCACAGCAATAACAATGACACCAATTACAGCTAAATATGGGGAAAAGCCTTTAAATAAAGAAAAAGCTGCGCCAGTATTGCGAACATAGGTCAGCTTAAGCACTCCGTTTAATACAGGAATAGATTGGCCCAAAAACATAAATTTGTGAACAATGAATTTAATCAGCTGGTCAACAATAGTTACGCCAAGCGCTATTGCATAAAAAAGCATTATTGCGCGGGTAATCCCTGGTTAAGATACTGGTTAACAAACCTGACAATCTCAGCTATATAAGCCCCAACGATCGGCAAATCAACCATGTTCCTGAGCAACTGGACTAATACATAAAGAAAAATGGCTGCAATAATAGTAAACCCGACAGCCATGCCTAAACCGCGGAAGATCCCAGCAGCAAAATTAATAAAAAAGAATTTCCAGGGACGCGTAATCATTGAAGTATATTCATCAATCCTGGTCCGCTCAATCGCGTCCGCCAGCTTCCCGACCCGATCATTCAACTTATCCAGCAAAGTATTTTCCTGCTGAAGCAGTTCTTTTTCCTCAGATTGTGATTTACCTTCATTTGACATTTTTAATCCCTCGACTGGCTCGGGACGAGTTTTGTCATTTGTCATTGATTTTAGGTACCTTCCTGCCACGAGGCCAGATATTTTACCTGATCAGGAGTCAATTTATCAATAGCAATTCCCATTGACTTTAACTTGGCAGTTGCTACCCAATTCTCAATTTCCTGCGGAACATTATAAACTTTTGCTTTTAGTTTTCCTTCGTTAATAATTGCATATTCCGTAGCCAAAGCCTGGGTTGAAAAACTCATATCCATAACAGAGGCTGGATGCCCTTCGGCCGCTCCCAGGTTAACTAAACGGCCTTCGGCCAAGAGGTAAACGCTCTTGCCGCTGGGCATCACAAATTGGTCTACAAAGTTACGCACGTTTTTCTTCTCTTCTTTAGCAATTTTCTTTAAACCTTTAATGTCAATCTCAATATCAAAATGGCCGGAATTACAAACAATGGCGCCATCCTTCATTTTTTCAAAATGTTCCGGCCGAAGGATATGCATATTACCAGTTAATGTGCAGAAAAGATCACCAATCGGAGCGGCTTCCGCCATGGTCATAACGCGAAAACCATCCATGGCTGCTTCAATACCTTTAACAGGATCAACTTCTGTCACAATTACGTTAGCGCCCATGCCCTTACATCTCATGGAAAAGCCCTTGCCGCACCAGCCATAACCTGCTACAACAATATTTTTACCTGCGATTAGAAAATCAGTTGCCCGGATAATGCCGTCAACTGTACTTTGGCCTGTGCCATAGCGGTTATCAAAAAGATTTTTGGTTTGGGCATCATTAACCGCAAATACAGGAAATTTTAATGCCCCATCTTTTTCCATAGCTTTGAGTCGAATAACACCAGTGGTTGTTTCTTCCATACTGCCGACAATTTGTTTGGCAATATCAGGATACTTGGCAGAAATAGCTGAGACCAAATCGCAACCGTCATCCATAGTTACAACTGGTGAATGTTCGATCGCAGCAATCAGATGCTTATAATATGTATCGTTATCCTCACCTTTGATCGCATAAACAGGAATGCCGTAGTCGTAAACTAAAGAAGCCGCTACATCATCCTGGGTGGAAAGCGGGTTTGAAGCGCAAAGGACTATATCTGCTCCGCCATCTTTTAGGGTCCTGGCTAAATTGGCTGTTTCTGCTGTAATATGGAGACAGGCACTCATTTTTTTACCCTTGAGCACCTGGTTTTTGCTAAATTTTTCCTTGACCTGCTGCAAAACCGGCATATCCCGCTCTGCCCATTCAATCCGCAGTTTTCCTTTTGGCGCTAAATTTTTATCTTTGATATCTGATTTGACCATGTCATTCTTTCTCCTTTTTTAAAATCACACTACCACTTTAGCACAACGAGCGCAGAGTTCGGGGTGTTTTTTATCCGTACCCACATCTTCCTGCCACATCCAGCAGCGGACACATTTTTTGCCAGCCGCGTGCTTTACCACAACCCCATCGCCATCAACTAATTTTACCTGAGATACGATTAAAATCATAGGCAAAATCTCTTCCATGCCCTTTAGCCATGACCTTTTGTCTGAACCAATTTCAACTAAAGCTTCAACTGAAGCAGAAATTTCTTTTTTTGCCCTTAAGTCTTCAATCTGTTTATAAATTTCTTCTCTTAACCCTAGAATCTTCTCCCACTTTTCTTCAAGTTTAGTATCCAAGTACTTTTTATTAACCTCTGGCATCGCAGTTAAAAAGACACTCGATACTCGTGACTCGATACTCGAAACAAAACGCAAAATGTCTTCCGCTGTAAATGAAAGAATCGGTGCCATTAACCTAATTAGCACCTGAAGAATCTCATTTATGGCAGTTTGTGCAGATTTTCGCTCAATTGAATCTGTCCCATCACAATAAAGCCTGTCTTTAGACATATCTAAATAGTAGGCCGACAAATCACTCACACAAAAGTTGTAGAGCGCATGATAAACAATGTGGAATTCAAAGTTGTCATAGGCTTTTTTAACACGTTCGATTAAACGATGGAGCCTCAGCAGTATCCACTTATCAACTTCCAGCATATCACCGTAATCAACTGCCCTCCCATCACCAAAATCACCGAGGTTACTTAATAAGAAGCGACAAGTATTACGAATCTTACTATACGCTTCTCTAACCTGCTTAAGAATGTTCTTGGACGCAGCCATATCATTGCGAAAATCAGTGGAAGCCACCCAGAGGCGCAAAATATCTGCCCCGTATTCTTTAACTACTTCTTGCGGGCTAATTACGTTGCCCTGGGACTTACTCATCTTCTTGCCTTTATCATCAATAGTGAAGCCGTGAGTTAAAACAGCTTTAAATGGCGCCCTTCCCTTATAGCCAATACCCAATAGCAACGACGTCTGAAACCAACCTCGATGCTGATCTGAACCCTCAAGGTAAAGGTCAGCTGGCCAAGTGTGGTCTGGCCTTGTTTCAAGCACAGCAGCATGGGATGAACCTGATTCAAACCAAACATCTAAAATATCTGTTTCCTTAGTAAACTCACTGCCGCCGCAGGAACATTTTGTCCCCTTTGGCAGAATATCGCTGACTTCTTTTTCAAACCAGCCATTGGTGCCGTGTTCGCGCACTAAATCTCTGATAGCCTTATTAAAAACACCAGTCATTTGCGGTTTGTTGCATTTTTCGCAATAGAAGGCTGGGATTGGCACGCCCCAGGAGCGCTGGCGGGAAATACACCAGTCTGGCCGTGTTTCAACCATGCCACGGATGCGGTTTTCACCCCAGCTAGGAAACCATTTGGTTTCACCAATAGCTTTTAGCGCTTCTTTCCTCATATCCTTATGGTCAACAGAAATAAACCATTGTTCAGTAGCGCGGAAAATAACGGGTTTCTTGCAGCGCCAGCAATGCGGATAAGGGCGTTTAAAAAATTCCAGTTTTAAAAGAGAGCCATTCTCTTTCATGTGTTCAGTAATGACTTTGTTAGATTTATCGTAGTACATCCCTTTGATAAAGGCAGGCACTGAATCGTCAAAATGACCTTTTTCATCAACCGGCATGACAATCGGCAGTTTATACTTTAAGCCGACCTTATAATCTTCTTCACCATGGCCAGGCGCGATGTGGACCAAACCTGTGCCCTGCTCCAGCGTCACATATTCATCCAGCACCAGCATAACTTCGCGCTCAACAAACGGATGTTTCGCTAGTATTCCTTCAAGAAATTTACCTTTTGTCTTATCAATGATCTTATAATCCGTAATCTCCAACCTTTTAACAAAATCCTCAACTAGCCCTTCCGCTATAATAAATACTTCTCCTTGTTCGGATTTCGGATCTCGGATTTCGGATTTCAAAAATACGTACTCGTAGTCAGGATGTGCAGCGATGGCCACGTTAGCCGGAAGTGTCCAGGGAGTTGTTGTCCAAATAACAAACGATACTGGATCCTTGATACTCGCAACTGGAGATTTTTTATCTACTTTTATGCTCTTTGGATCAATAACATTAAATTTAACGTGAATCGACGGCGACCTATCATCTTCGTATTCAATTTCCGCTTCTGCCAGCGCAGTTTCGCACTTGGGGCACCAGTGAATTGGTTTTAAGCCGCGATAAATGTAGCCCTTTTCTGCTAAAACACCGAACAATTCAATAATTTTTTCTTCATAAACATGGTCAATGGTTAAATAAGGTTTATCCCACTGGCCAAACACACCCAAGCGCTTAAATTCTGTGCGCTGTAGGTCAACATATTTGAGCGCATACTCTTTACATTTTTGGCGAAACTCAGAAATTGACATCTCTTTGCGCTTATCGCCGATTTCTTTGATTAACTGTGTTTCTATCGGCAATCCGTGACAGTCCCAGCCCGGCACGTATGGTGCTTGAAAGCCTGACATAGACTTATATTTAACAACTATATCTTTGAGAATCTTATTAAGTGCGTGGCCAAGATGAATGTCGCCGTTGGGGTATGGCGGTCCATCGTGAAGAACATATTTAGGCCTGCCCTGAGCTTGTCGAAGGGCCTTCCCATAGACATCTTCTTCTTCCCATTTGGCAGTAAACTCTTCCTCAACTGCCTTGAGGTTAGCGCGAATGGGAAAGTCTGTTTTGGGCAAATTTAATGTTTTCTTGTATTCCATAAGGAATACTTATTTTAACACGAGAAAAAGAGGGATACAAGGAAGGCAAAACTAAAACAAATTCAATTTCGCAACAGATAATGCGCCGGAAATGCTGTTTTTGAGGGCCGAGAGAAGAAGGCTTTGTTTTGAGTGAGACTTTAGTTCTTCGTTAACAATCATTTCCAGCTTTTTGAGGTCTGCCTTGGCTGCCTCAGTGCCGTCCTGGACAAGCCGGACAACTTCCTGGATTACCTTATCCTCAAGCTCGCGCAGCAAGCGGTGATTGCCAACCTGCTCAATCTCTTTTATGGACTTCTTAAATTCGTCGATCTTAAATCGATCATTCATGGGATTCCAGATCCTCCTATTGGTTCCTACTATATATATATCGGCAGATTTTGAGGGGGATTTCATGTAAGTTAGTGTCGAAATTTCGACAGTTAGCACGAGCGAAGAACTAATTTTTTGCGTAAAAATAGGAAATTTAATTTTGCTTTCCCCTGGTAATAACATTGCTCTTCTTTAGAAGTGCCGCTGATTATCGCTAATTTGATTAGTCTCTAATCTACACCAATAACCTTGGTCGCTAATCCGCGAATTGACGCTGATGGTCGCAAATTACTATTTAAAAAATTTATTAAAAGAGAGGAATAGCAATTATGGCAGAGTTAATTTATCCGGAGTTAAGTTATAGGATTATTGGCATCTTATTTAAGGTCTATAATCAACTAGGTGGTGGATATCAAGAAAAGTACTATCAACAAGCTGTTAGACGTGAGCTGGTTGTTAATCAGATCCCTTTCCTTGAACAAGTAAGAACAGACTTTAACTATGAAGGAAAATTGATCGGCCGATATTACCTAGATTTTATTATTGACCACAAAATTATTTTGGAATTAAAAATAACACCCTGTTTCACAAAGAAAGACATCATGCAGGTCCTCAACTATTTAAAACAAGCAGATCTCAAGCTTGGGATCCTAGCTAGCCTCAACCGTAACAATATTTTCTACAAGCGCATTCTTAAAGGCAAATAAAGACTTAATTCATAAAATAGTAATTAGAGTTAGTCAGCGCAGATTAGCGCTATTCGCGATATGGTTATTGGCGTAATTAGCGAAAGACAAAATTAGCGATAATCAGAGACACTTATTTAAAAAAATTTGATTAAAAATAGAATTAACCCGCAACAGGCAACATAACTCGAAAAGTAGTCCCCTTGCCCTCCTCGCTCTCCGCAGAAATCTTACCGTGGTGTTCATCAATGATAGTCTTGGAAATATAAAGTCCCAACCCTGTGCCAGATTCTTTAGTTGTAAAAAATGGATCAAAGACTTTAGCCAGTTCCTTATGCGGGATGCCGTGGCCTGTATCTGAAATAAAGATTTCGACATCTTTACCTCT
>JAHIUL010000080.1 GCA_018817195.1 Candidatus Margulisiibacteriota bacterium | reverse complement strand
TACTATTTCCTGTTGCGGGTGACGGGTTACAAGTTACGAGTGAAGAAATTCATATAGAGATCGATGCTGAACAACCCCTAACTCCCCTCTACCAATTCAAAAATACTTACATTATATGTACAGATGGTCAGGAGCTGGTTTTAATTGACCAGCATGCTGCGCATGAACGGATCATCTATGACAAACTAGGAACGGAGAACGTAGAACGTAGAGCGCAGGAATTATTGATACCGGAAACTATTGAAGTAAATCCAAAGGAAATTATAGTTCTGCAAGAAAATTTGGATTATTTAAAAAAGCAGGGTTTTGATCTTGAGGAGTTTGGCAACAACTCATTTATTTTACGCTCAGTTCCCGCACTGGCAAGTAAAGGTTCGCCTAAACAATTATTAACCGATATTATTTCTGAACTACAAGAATTGGGCAAGAGCGTTCAATTAGAAGTTAAACAGGAAAACATCCGCAAGTTAATTGCCTGTCATGGAGCGATCAAGGCAGGCGACCAATTGACTCTTCAGGAAATGAACCAGTTGATCAAAGACCTCTATGCCACAGAAAATCCCCTCACCTGCCCCCACGGCCGACCAACCATGGTCAGGATTACGGAAGAAGACCTGGCTAAGAGGTTTGGTCGCTGACTTGTCCTGAGCCTGTCTAAGGACTGTCGAAATTTCGACACCTGGGATAGAGAGTAGATATTAGAGCGGAGAGCGTAGGATAAACAATTTTTGTCGTTCTTATAATAATAAATTCCTATGCTCTAACTTCTACGTTCTAATCTCTACCCCTGGTAATAACCTTGCTCTATTTGACAATAGATGTCCCCCTCTGCTAACATGACTAAGTTTGAGGAGATGAAATGGCGAAAAAATTAGTAATCGTAGAGTCCCCTGCTAAGGCCAGAACCTTAAAGAAGTTCTTGGGCAAGGATTTTGAGGTAACAGCCTGTGGCGGGCATATACGCGACCTGCCCGCAAAATCACTTGGCGTAAAAATAGAAAAAGACTTTGCCCCAAATTACCAGATAATCAAGGGTAAGGAAAAAATCGCTAAAGAACTTAAAAAATCAGCCAAAAATGCTGAAATTGTCTTCCTGGCCCCAGACCCTGACCGCGAAGGCGAAGCTATTGCCTGGCACCTTAAAACAATCTTAAGCAAGAACGGCAAGGTTAAAAGAATTGAGTTTCACGAAATTACAAAACAGGCTGTAATCAACGCTGTTATCCATCCCCGTGAAATAGACATGGCCCGCGTTAACGCCCAGCAAGCTAGAAGGATTCTTGACCGCCTTGTTGGCTATAAACTAAGTCCCCTGCTCTGGAAAAAAGTCCGTAAAGGATTATCAGCCGGCCGTGTTCAATCAGTCGCAGTTAGGTTGGTCTGTGAGCGAGAAGCCCTGATCAATAAATTTAAAGCCCAGGAATACTGGGATATCACTGCTAACTTTTCAACCAAGGAAAAGGCTGAATTCTCTGCCAAGCTCAACTCCAAAAATGATGAGCCATATGGCATTAGCCCAAAAGATAAAAAAGGCACCGTTATAAAATCAGAAGCAGAAGCCAATACCGTGCTCAAAGCCTTGGAGGGCGCATCTTATAAAGTTTGCCAGGTAAATAAAAAAGAACAGAAACGCTACCCCACACCGCCGTTTATCACCAGCACCCTGCAGCAGGAAGCAGCGCGCAAACTTGGCTATTCTGCCAAGAAGACCATGGTCATTGCCCAAAAACTTTATGAGGGCATTGATATTAAAGATGAAGAGCGAATTGGTCTTATTACTTATATGCGAACTGACTCCGTGCGCATTGCCGACGAAGCAGAACAGGCCGTGCGCCAGGAAATCGCCGCGGTTTTTGGCAAAGAATATTTGCCTGACAAGGCAGTAAGATATAAAACCAAAAAATCAGCCCAGGACGCGCACGAGGCTATCCGGCCAACGTCTGTCAGCCGGCATCCGGATAAAATTAAGGACAGCTTAAAACCAGATGAATATAAACTTTATGATTTGATCTGGAAACGCTTTGTGGCCTGCCAGATGCCTCCGGCTGTTTATGACCAGACATCAGTTGATATTTCCGCCAATGAGTATAAATTCCGCGCCAGCGGCTCTGTTCTAAAATTTGACGGGTTTATTAAAGTATATCTAGAGTCAGACGACGATGACGATAACACGGAAAAAGAACAGCTAACCGGCACAATCCCAGCCCTGTCAGACGATGAAGAACTAAATTTACAAAACCTTATTCCAGCCCAGCACTTTACCCAACCGCCAGCCAGATATAACGAAGCTTCACTGGTCAAAGAGCTGGAAAAACGAGGTATTGGCCGGCCGTCAACTTACGCGCCGATTCTTTCTACCATTCAGAACCGCGGTTATGTGGAAAAGGAAGGCCGGGCGCTAAAACCTACCAAAATCGGGATGACAACCAATGACCTTCTGGTCAAACATTTCCCGACTATTCTAGACATTAAATTCACCGCGCACATGGAAGATGAGCTTGATGATATAGTTGCCAACAAAATGGAATGGATTGAAACATTAAAGGAATTCTACGAGCCTTTTGCTAAATCTCTAGCTGAAGCTGAAGTAAAAATGCAAAAGGTAAAAAAAGAAATAAAGATCAACGAAAAATGCCCAAAGTGCGGCAAATTCCTGGTAATCAGAAGCGGGCGCTTTGGCGATTTTATCGCCTGCTCCGGCTATCCGCAATGCAGCTTCACAAAGCCCCTGCCCGGCAAAGAAGGCGAAGCTGAACAAAAGTGTGAAAAATGCGGCCGGCCCATGGTCATGAAAGGCAGCCGCTACGGCACATTCCTGGCATGCAGCGGCTACCCGGAGTGCAAAAACATAAAATCCATCCTGCAGAAGCTCGACGTTAAATGCCCTAAATGCAGCGACGGCGAAATAGTTGTCAGGAAAACACGGCGCGGAAAAATTTTCTACGGCTGCAGCAATTACCCCAAGTGCGACTACGCTACCTGGACAAGGCCCGTTAAAAAAGAAGGAGGAGAAGAAAAGAAGGAGGAAGGCAATGCTTAAGGATTTTTTTACGCGCAACATGGGACTAAAAAGTCTGGCCTTTGTTTTAGCGATTATACTCTGGGTTATTGCCCGCTTCTGGGTAACCAAGTAACCTCGTCCCCCTTTTACTCATGAAAGTCATTAAAACCCTAAAAGCAATGTCTGCTTATACGTCCAAAGTTCGTGCGGCTGGCAAAACAATTGGCTTTGTGCCGACCATGGGCTACCTGCACGACGGACATCTGTCGCTGGTTGAAGCGGCTAAAAACAAAGCCGAGGTGGTTATTGTCAGCATTTTTGTTAACCCGACCCAGTTTGCCGCTGGTGAAGACCTTGTCACTTACCCGCGCAACTTAAAAAAAGACAAAAAGGCCTTAAGCAACTTTGACATTGATGTGCTCTTCCTGCCCAGCGCAGAAGAAATGTATCCACAAGGTTATAAAACTTTTGTCCAGGTTGAAGATCTGGGCAAAAATCTCTGCGGCCGCAGCCGGCCGGATCACTTTCGCGGAGTCACTACCGTTGTGGCCAAACTTTTTAATATTGTCGCGCCTCACTTTGCCTTCTTTGGCCAAAAAGATTTTCAACAGCTGGTCATTATAAAAAGAATGGTTAAAGATTTAAATGTGCCTGTAGAAATTATCAGCTTGCCAACAGTGCGCGAATATGACGGCCTGGCCATGAGCTCAAGAAATAAATATTTGGACAAAAAACAAAGACAAGCTGCCCCTGTTTTATATCAATCACTGCTTCAGGCTAAGGAAGCTATTCGATCCGGGGAAAAAGACCTGCATAAAGTTTTGGCTAAAATACGCTCAGTCATTGGCAAACAGCCCGGCATTAGGATTGATTACGCTGCGGCAGTTGATCCGGAAACATTGGTTGAAGCAAAAACCGCCAAATCTCCCCTGCTGCTGGCTTTAGCCGCCTATGTTGGCCGCGCTAGACTGATCGATAACATCCTACTATGAAACAACGCGGTTTTACTCTTATTGAATTACTTATAGTAATCGGCCTTATCTCCTTTATCTTTGCGGCAGCTGCCCCCAATTTTTCCCGTTACTCTTCCCTGCTCAACCTTAACGCGTCAGCTAAGTTAATTGCTTCAGATCTGCGTTTAACCCAAAACAAAGCCCTAACCCAAAAAGAAACATTGTGTTATGATCCGGTTAAAGTTAAATTGCCTTTCGGCATAAAACTAACCAAAACAAAACCAGTCTATTTTTCAGGTTCAGGCAACCCAGCCTTTGGCAGCAGTGGTACAATTATAGTGGAAAATAAATTAGGCCGGAGTAAAAAGATTATTCTTTCTTCAGCCGGCAGGATAAGAATTGAATAAAAAAGCCTTTACATTAATAGAAGTTTTAATTGCCGCCCTATTATTTCTGGCCGCCACGATCGGCTTTGCTTATATCCTAAAATACGGCGCTGCCTCAGTGGCCAAGGCTTCAGAACTTAATCAGGCAGCTTATACGATTGAAAGCAAAATGGAAGAAATCAGAGCCATGTCGTTCTACAGCCTGCCCGGCTTAAACGGAGCTGTGTTTGCCAAGGGAGCCGGGAAAATTAGGGTTATTCCGGTTCTGGCTGATTTAACCCAGATCAGCCTTGAATTAAAATGGGACCCAAGCAGGCTGCCGTTAAAACTCTACACGTTAAGGAGCAACTACTAATGGCAAAGGTCCGTTCAGGTTTTACCCTGGTTGAATTAATTATCGGCTTAAGCATATTTGCCCTGCTGATGGGCACTATTTTTTTTACCTTTGGCCAGGAACTAAATCTCTGGGACAGGCTTGTTTCGGCAATTGAAGGCGACCAGATCGGCACAATGGTAATATCAAAAATCACAACTGACATTAAATCGGCCGATAAAATCCTGCCTGGATCAG
>JAHIUL010000079.1 GCA_018817195.1 Candidatus Margulisiibacteriota bacterium | reverse complement strand
ATTTATTAATCACTAATTTCTTATCGTTGGTCTATTCAAATAATTTCAGTTTTTTAATTTTAAGCGGCGAGGGCGAAATCGGGAATTCCTCATTTACCTTATTTTACGGGCTAACCCAAGGTTTTAGACTAAGTGGATTATGATCGTTCCCCAGATAGTTAAGATAACATTGCCAAAGGCATAAGGCACGGCATAAGCCAGGGCAGGGGCAGAGCTGTCAGCTGATTCTTTGAGCGCGTTGAGCGCCGGGGTAACGGTGCCGGCGCCGGTTAAGGCGCCAAGCAGCAGCACAGGGTTGAGTTTTAAGACATACTTGCCAAAGATAAGGCCGACAATCATAGGCATTAAAGATAAAATCACGCCGGCAATAAAAATCGGGCCGCCGCTGGTTTGCAGCGCCTGCCAGGCCCGCGGGCCAGCTGTTAAACCAACACAGGCAATAAAAAGGTTTAAGCCCAAATCTGTAAAAATCCATTGCGCGCCGCCGGGAATCTGGCCAAAGGTCGGATGGACTGACCTTAACCAGCCAAAAATTAAGCCGGACAATAAAACCCCTCCGCCAATGCCTAAAGTAAGCGGGATACCCGCAATATTTACAGCCAAAAGCCCGGCAAGAGTGCCAATTAAGCAGCCCAGGCCAACCATGATAAGGTCCGTCATAATAGTGGCTCTTTCTGCGTAGCCAAGATGGTTGACAAAAGCCTCAACATCTTTTTTGCTGCCGGAAATTTCCAGCACGTCGCATTTATTAACTACAGTGCCTTTGGTCAAAGGCAGTTCATGGCCAGCGCGAGTCAGTCTTTTTAAAAAACACCTCTGACCGTAGAGCTGGTTGATTTTGCCAAGTGGTTTTCCGACAATTTCTTTGTTAAGCAGGCAAACCTTGACGGATTCGCCGGCAATAGCGCAGCAGGTCCCGTCATCAACTTCTGGGCCGATAATTTTGGCGGCTTCAATAGCCTGATGTTCATCAGTCAGCAAGGCGATTTTGTCGCCTGCTTGAAGCAAAAAGTCCGGTTGAGGCTCAATATTTTTATCCGCCCGCTTGATCATTTCAATCACAATCTTTTTGCTGAACATTTTTTCTATGCCGCTGACTTTTTTGCCGGCTGACTTGAGCTCAAAAACGCGCAGGTCAAGGTCCTTTTGCCAGGAAAATAATTCCGGGCTGCTTGTTTCTTCGGAAGGGCCGTCAGACATTTTTGCAACTAAATCTGCGGCTTCTTTTTTTAAGTCGATGCGCAAAAGTTTTGGTATTAGTTTGAAGAAGACGATCAAGCCGGCTACGCCAAAAATATAAGTTATGGCATAAGCAATGGCAACATTGCTTTCCAGCACAGCTTTTTCCGCGCCGGATATGGCCAGGTTTTTAATTGCGCCGTCAGCCGTGCCGATGATTGAGGATTGTGTCATAGCGCCGCCGAGCAAGCCGGCAGCAGTGCCGCGGTCAAAGCCAAATAGTTTGGCCAGGATAACCGCGGTTGCCAGAGCAGTTGCAGCGACAACTAAGGAAAGCCAAATATAATGAACGCCTTCTTTTTTTAACGCGCCAAAAAACTGCGGGCCAACTTTATAACCAATGGTAAAAATGAACAGAGCAAAGCCAACAGCCTTTAAAAGCGGATAAACTGTAATGTCCATTTGGCCGATGAGCAGGGCAGCCAGCAGAACGCCGGCGGTTGAGCCGAGATTAAAGCCAAAAAATTTAATTTTCCCAACAAAATAACCAATGGCTATAGCCAGAAAAACTGCTAGCTGCGGATTGTCCTGAAATAACCGGACAATAAATTCGACCATTATTTTGCCTCCCACTTTTTATGGTATTCGGAAAGCAGATCGCTGATGTCTTGGCCGATCTTGGCATAGGCTTGATCAGGCAGGTTGGCCAATGATACACGGACTGACATATTGGGAGCATCAAATCCGCCGCCGTCCATCAAGACAACTGACTTTTTGGAAGCTAAGTTCCAGACAAAATCAATTGGTTCATGGTTCTTTAACAGCCAGCTGGCAAATTCTTGCCCATATCTTTGTTTGGCCAGCTTAGGAATATCAATAGTTGTATAGTAGCGCGCGTCCAGCTCATGTTCCGGGCAGGGAAGGCCGGCTGCTTTATAAAGCGTTTCAAACCGCTGTTTAACAATTGACTGGGCTTCTTTCTTATAAGCATCTTTTTTATCAATTAAGCAGTAGAGTGAAAACAGCGCCATTTGCACTTGCTGCGGGGTTGATAAGCCGGCTGTGTGGTGCAGGGCAACTGAGCGGCTGTCAGCTACCATGCGGTCAATCAGCTTCATATTATCAGGATCTAATTCCACAGTGCTGTAGCGGTCATGCAGTTGTTTCCTGTCTTTTTCCGGCAGCTGCTTGATCATCTTGTCAAAAACATTGTTTTCATGCAGGCCGATCACGCCCAATCTCCAGCCAGTGGCGCCAAAATATTTGGAAAAAGAATAAACTAAAATAGTATTATAGGGAGCAATCGCTGCCAGGGACTTAAATTCATTTACAAACGTGCCATAAACATCATCAGTTAATAAAATTAAATCTTTGCGTTTGGTTTTAACCAGTTGCGCAATTTTATTCAAGGACTTTTGGTGCATGGCAACAGATGTTGGGTTAGATGGATGAACCAGAAAGAAAGCTTTAACTGCCGGATCTTCCAGCTTGGCAATTTCGCTGTCTGGATATTGCCAGTCATTGTTTTCGTCCTGAATAATTTGCAGTTCAACAAATTTATAGTCATTAAGCCTGGGAATTTCAATATACGGCGTAAATATCGGCGTGCCCAATGCAATTTTGTCACCTTTATGGCTCAGCTTGTTTTCCATGAGCGTAGAGAAAATGTAATCCATGGCAGCAGTGCCGCCTTCAGTGGCAAATAAGTCAAACTTGCCGCCAGGGACGCGGCCTTTAAACATTTCCTGCTCAAGATATTTATGCACAATTTTTTCAGGGATAGCCAGCATGCGGTCAGGAGTGGGATAATGGTCGCCTAGAATTGCGTCAACTATCTCCAGCATAAAATCATCACGATCGATTTTCATATCTTTAGTTACATATTTATAAGCATCATTTAAAAACCGGACTTCTGGCAGTTTAGCGTTCTTTTTTAGGAACCCTTCAAACCTTTTAGCAATGCCATTTTTTTCTGGTGGTCCGCCAAGGCGGGGGCGGTGGGGTTTTCTTTCTGACTCTTCAACCGCAAAAATACCGAGCTGAAAAAAGGCCTTTCTCGGGACCATAGTTACCCAGTTGGGGTTGCCGCGGCCGGCGTTGAGCATCATTTTTTCATCTTTGGTCTTGGCCATCTCAATTAATTTATTTTTTAACTCAAAAGGGCTCAACGCCTCATATTTTTTTTCTTCTTTTGCTCCCATTGCTACTCCTTTATCTCAAATGTTTGTTGGCGGGGCCCAACCTGGTCAGCCAGGAAGATAATTGTCTGGTTAGTGGGGAAGAGACCTTTTTCGTCTACTTTTGTGTTGTTGTGCGGGAGTTTATTTATTTGCTCCAAACTTGCCGGCAGATATTCATCAGAGTTTTCTTTGGGCAGGTAAATGTATTTAATTGTTTCCTCATCAGCAATATTAAATTCTATGTTTACTGTAGGTTCAGGCTGGGGCAGGCGTACGCTTTTGGTAAAACTGGTTGTTTGGCCGGGAAAGAGCAGGCCAACATTGAAATAGCCATAAGTTTCCTGCTGAGCCAGTGGATTATATATATATTTATCTTCTTTTTTTTCATAGTTTAAAGAGCCGTACATTGCTTTTTGCCAGGTAAAAGTTTGATAATCTGAGCCGTCTATTTGAAGTGAATTGAGGATTATTGGGTTTTTTGAGTTGTTTGTCAGCGAAACAGTTAACTCAACAACTGTTCCTTCTTTTGTTGCTTTTGGAGAGGTTTTAAATTCCAAGGTAAGAAGAGCGCTGGGATTGGGCAGGCCTTTTTCCTTATAGACTTTATTTAGCTCGCCTAAAGCCTCTTGCAAAAATTCCGGGCCATGGCCCTTCCAGCCTTGATGCGCAGCCTTTTGCAGCTCTTTTAATTCCTTTTCTGTCTCAAGGTATACTTTATTTGAATCTTCTTTGTTTTTTATCCGTGTTTGGGCGCGTTCAATTATTTCTGCGGCCTGTTCATTAAATTTTTTGCCGGCTTCGCCAAAAACCTTGCCGGTGTATCTTACAGCATACATTTCCATGGCCATTTCCGCGCGCCGTTTTTCCCAGGGCGTCTTTGCTGCCGAACTTTTATCAATCAATTCGATATATTCCGGGTCAATCATAGTTGGCATTAAGTGCTGCATTGGCACCGGGGGATTAAGCATAATGAAGCAATCGTCTTTGCCCTGCAGGGCTTCTTTGTTGCCGGGCTCGATTTTTAAAACTTCATCATAAAGCTTTTCTGCTTCTTGATATTTTTCAGCGTGTTTTAATTTGCTAGCTTCTGCCAAAAGCGAAGTGACATCTTTGGCCTGTGCAAATGAGAGCAGCGGTAGAAGTAAGAGT
>JAHIUL010000078.1 GCA_018817195.1 Candidatus Margulisiibacteriota bacterium | reverse complement strand
TAAATGCCCACGGCACATCCACGCAGCTAAACGACAAATATGAAACCATGGCGCTTAAAACCATATTTGGCGAGCGGGCGAAAAAGGTGCCAATCAGCTCAAACAAGTCCATGTTCGGCCACTTGCTCGGAGCAACCGGGGCAGTTGAGCTAATCGCCACTATGCTATCGATAAATAACTCTATAATTCCGCCAACTATAAACTATGAAACGCCTGATCCGGATTGTGATCTGGATTATGTTCCCAACAAAGCCCGCAAACAATCAATTAACATTGGTATGTCCAATTCCTTTGGTTTTGGCGGGCACAATGCGATTTTGATTGTTAAAAAATATCAGGCTTAATGAAAAAATTTATCATAGCCGTTTTTATTGGACTGAGCTCCATCAGCCTTGGGCTAGCCTTTGCCCAACAGGGAACATATCCGCAATTAGACATCTCCGGCTTTAAGAAGTGGGAATATAAAAACGCAGAAGTTTCTCCGCAAAAGAATTATTTTACCGGCTTGACTCAATTAGGCGGGTTCTCCCCTACTTTAAGCGGCGGCCCGTGGCAGGAAAGGCTCCAGCTAAGGATCCTGGGCCAGCTTTCAGAAAACCTGTCGGTCTCATACGATTTAGAGCAGCAGCCGGAAACACCTGACCGCTACGACGTAAAAGTAAAATACTATAACAATGAATTGAGCTTTGGCGATATAACTGCAAATTTTTCCGGCAACGAATTTGCCTCAACATCTAAATACGTTAACGGTGTTATGCTGACAGCCAAGGACGGATGGTATGATGTCATCACAGTTCCCTCAGCCAAGCTTAAGAGCCAGACCCAAAATTTGACTTCGCAAAAAGGCAACAACTCCAAGGGCCCTTATAACCTGGGCCATGGTTCAATTGTTGAAGGGTCAGAACATATTGAGTTAAACGGAGTGCCGCAGGGCAGGAACGTTGATTATACAATCGATTATTTTGAGGGGAAAATTACTTTTAATAAGATCATTACCTCGCTTGACGAATTTAAATATTCCTATGAATACACCAACATCCTTGATCTGTTCTTCCCTTCCCTGTCCAAGCGTGACTTTTTCGGCTTCCAATCTAGGTTTACTATTGACCCAGAAGAATTTGGCAAACCAACCCCAAAACCAGAACCAATAATCAAGTCCACCAGGGAATTTTATCCTTCCAGCGGCACAATTGAACCAGAAGTCCAGGAAGAAGAATCCTCCGGCATTTTCCGCCTACAGAAAAAGCCGGTAGTTAATTTCAGCGAACGCCTCACCTTTATGGGCACTGAACTTAAGAAAAATGAGGATTATATTATCCGCTACGCCGCAGGAGAAATAAAACTGCTGACCCGTTTCCTGCCGAATAAAAGCGATGTCTTAATTGTTGAATACCAATATTATGAAACTATCCGGCAAAATGATGCCATCGCGGGTATTGGCAGCCGCGGCCCATACAATCTTTCCCAGCCAAATATTGTGCCTGAGAGCGAGCGTATTGAAGTAGACGGCAAACTTTATGTGCGCGATCTAGACTATAAGATTAATTACCAGAGCGGCCAAATAATATTTGGCATTAATATTTCAGAAACATCGCAGATTAAGGCTGATTATGATTACAATCTTATGGTCACTCCCACCCGCCCGGAGTCAAAATATCCAACACAGCTCGTTCTTGGCACAACATATCTGCGCGAATCAGCCAAGGCCGGCTCAGTCAGTAACACGAATACCGGCATAGAAAGTTTTTCTAAGCAAGGCATAGAAGATGATAATTACACTATTTATTTGAATAACCGTCCGGTAATCGCTTCTGGCGAAGCGGGCTTTAATGTAATTGTCAGTTTCAATGGCAACACGCTTACTCCGGAAGTTGATTATGCATTCCCTAAAACAGAAATTGACCCGGCAACCGGCTATTACTATTCAACTCCTGAGGCTAAGTTAGCCTATGTTAATGACCCCAATGATCCCAGCGACGGCTATCAAACCGGTACAATCAAATTTATTAATGAAGACCTGCTCAAAAACACAACAGAAGCAGTTGTTATTGTTACTTATACGTATTATAAAAGCATTGCCAAAGACTATTCAGGCGCGGGAGACGCAACCCAAGGCCCATATTACCTGCGCAACATAAGGAATATT
>JAHIUL010000077.1 GCA_018817195.1 Candidatus Margulisiibacteriota bacterium | reverse complement strand
TCAACCTTTACATTTGGCCGTCTGGTTGAAGAAAAAGCAACTATTTTAGAATTCCTTAATTTAAGATTTTTGATTGCTTTAAAGAACTCAATATCTTTTGGGTTAGAACCTGGCCAACCGCCTTCTATGTAGTGGATGCCAAGTTCATCAAGGAGTTTGGCAATCTTGATTTTATCTTCGAGAGAAAAACTTATCCCTTCAGTTTGCGCGCCGTCTCTTAATGTGGTGTCGAATAATGAAACTTTCATGAGAAAATTATAGCACAAGGAGAAGCTAAATTAAAATAAGGTTTCGCGGCGTTGCAAAGAGATCCAGTTGTCCCTCTTGCTTTTCCCTATTAAGGGAGTAAAATATTTGTGTATATGAAAAAACATTTAATATTCCTGCCTTTGTTTTCCCTAATGTTGCTTTTTGGCTGCGGTGAGTTTGGTGTTACTACAACTACCGTTGCGCCGACTACAACCAGTAGCACGGCAACAACAACCTCTACAACTACTACAACGACGACTACTACCACGCTTAGAGACGGAGGCAGCGGATATTGGCCGCATAATGACGGGAATATCTGGGATTATAAAGTAACTAATCCAGATGGATCCGTTTCTTCCGAGACCTGGACTTTAAACGGCACGGCTGAATTAAATAATAGCAAAGTGGCGCAAAAACTTTTGAAGGACAGTACTGCCAGCTATCTGCTTTTTGAAAGCAGCAGCATATTAGAATATGATTCACTTTCAGATACACATCCATATACTTTACTTTCTGAACCGCTTTCTGTTGGCAAGAAATGGTATTTTGACGCAGGAGCAGTGAGCTCTGAAGCAGAAGTGCTTTCCAGCGGCGAAGTATCTGTTCCAGCAGGAACATTTGATGTATATAAGGTCCAGATTACTATAATGGAAGTGGGTGCGACCAATTATTATACATATTGGTTTTCAGAGGATGCTGGCCCTGTAAAATATGAATACGGATTATCAATTGTTGCTCCGCCATTTACCACAGATTACACCACTTACGAATTGACGAGTAAGAACTTTTAGTTGACCTCAGTAGAGCATTGTGCACCTGCCTGCCCTTCGGGACGAAGCTGTTAGGCACGGTAATAAAAATATAATTTTACCCAAAAACTGCAATTTTTCTTGATTTTAACTGATAATTACTTGTGAAATCATGAAAAATATAAGCTTTGCAAAAGCCTATTTTAGAAATGCCAGATTGTTATTCAGCAGGCAGAAAACACGTCATGCGGCAGTGCGTGATCCCCTTTCGAAGTATCTACGCGGTCATGCCAGAAGGAGAAGTTTATCTACAGAAAATTTTGTACAAAAGGTCTGCGAATTGGGGACCCTCATACCTGCTGATGGGGTTTCCGCTATTACAACTTATTTGGAAAAAAGGGGCAAGAATAAGCAAACTGATCAATATTTAGAACAATAAATCTGTCGTTGAATTCAATAACGATATCTTTCGCTATTTTTCTAGGTGTTATGACATTTTTTTCAAACAAAGCAGAGAAGGAAGAGCCCGCCCTCTCTTCTGTTAATTTAATAATTGACAAAGAGGAATATCCTGTCTATCGAGGCAATGAATGGTTTAATGCTTTGAATCGTGATTGCGGCGAATTTATTGAACAAGGAAATCTTCGCGAAGAAGGATTGAATCAATGCCTGAGAGGGCCCAGAGGAAGCGCATTCCATTTATATTTAAAAAGCCTAAAGATGGCTACGGTTGTTTTGGGCGAAAAAGAGCTAAAGAGGCATGCAGAAATCATTGAAATGATGGAGGCTTCAGAACCGCTTGAACTTGAGGCCGAATCTACTGCATTTGAAAATGATAACGTTATGATTTTATCTTCTTATGGAGATTACCCAAATTATGCAGATTATTATTGCAAAGTTTATGGCTTTCCAATTCCAACCCTGCCCGAGTCCTTAAGAAACATCGACAAAATGGTGGGCCTTGATCTTTATAACGTGACCACCACTCTCCCGGCTGATACAGACCCGGTTTTATATAGACTGGTCAGCAAAGATGGAATAAGTTATATTCCCTTGGATCCAAATTCGATTGACATTTCCATCGAAATGAAACGCGTGCCTGGAGCTTTGGGGCTTGCGCGCG